>CANKMK010000047.1 GCA_947483025.1 Chloroflexota bacterium
GGCGCCTCAAGGCGCTCGCAGACGCTGCCCGGGCTGCCGGGCTTGAGTTCTAGGAGGGCACTGAGATGGCGAGAATTGACGCGTCGAAGCTGACCCTCGCAGAGAAGGTCGTGCAGATCAACCGCGTAGCGAAGGTAGTAAAGGGCGGACGACGCTTCACCTTCTCTGCGCTCGTTGTCGTTGGCGATGGCCAGGGACACGTTGGCGTTGGCATCGGCAAGGCCGGCGAAGTGCCAGAGTCCATCCGCAAGGGCACAGAAGACGCGAAGAAGAACCTGATTCGCGTGCCGTTCCTTGGCACCACGATTCCTCATGAGGTCTCGGCCGAGCACTCCGCGAGCCGCGTGATGCTGAAGCCAGCGTCGCAGGGTACTGGCGTCATCGCCGGTGGCGCAATCCGCGCGGTCATCACCGCCGCAGGCATTCACGACATCCTCTCCAAGGTGTACGGCTCATCAAATCCTGTGAACGCAACCCGCGCCGCGATCGAGGCGCTCTCGCAGCTCCGTACCGCCGAGCAGATTTCAGCGGCACGTGGCAAGCGCGTGCGCATCCGCGTCGGTGGCCAGGAGTCGGCTCCAGAGGTGCACCATGGCTGAGAAGTACATCAAGGTTACGCAGGTGAAGAGTGAGCTCGGGCACGTCGCGCGAAATCGCGGCACCATTCGAGCCCTCGGCCTCGACCGTATCGGTGACACCAATCTGCTCCCTGACAATCCAGCCGTGCGCGGCATGGTGCGCCAGGTGAACTTCCTCGTCTCGGTTGATGAGTTGACCGGCGCAGAGGCTGCGACCGCAGCAACAGCCGTCGCAACGAAGAAGGCACAGAAGGCGAAGAAGCCTGCCAAGGTGAAGAAGGCGAAGGTGACCAAGTGAAGCTCCATGATCTGCAGCCAGCACCAGGTTCGAAGAAGAAGCGTATTCGTGTCGGTCGCGGTATTGCGGCAGGGCGCGGTAAGACTGCCGGTTACGGTACCAAGGGCCAGACCTCACGAAGCGGCGGGAGCATCCCAGCCTGGTTCGAAGGTGGTCAGACGCCAATCCATCGCCGCATCCCAAAGCTTCGCGGATTCCGCAATGTTCTGCGCGTTGAAGTTGCCGTCGTCAACGTTGGCCGCATTCAGCAGTGGATCGACGCCGGCCGCCTGAAGGGCGAGAGCCCACTCAGCGTGAACGCCGACATCCTTGCCGCAGCGGGGCTCCTCAAGACTCGAGGGAAGCCGTTGAAGGTGCTGGGCACCGGTGAAATCTCAACGAAGATCCTCTTTGCCGCCAATGCGTTCACCGACAGTGCCGTGGCCAAGATCAAGGCCGCTGGCGGTGACATCACGGTGTATGAGATCGCAACTCCTGCCTCAGCCGCCCCAGTTGGCGTGAAGGCGGGGAAGAACGCTCCAACACCAGGGAAGAAGGCTCCAGCAAAGCGCGCCCCTAAGGCCGCAGAGTCCGACGGGGCAGACGCCTAAGGTTTAGGTCGCAGGTAGGCTCATTGCGCCTACGCACAGCGGTGGAGGAGACGAACGATGATTGACACTCTAGTAAATGCGTTCCGAACCCCAGAGATTCGACGCAAGCTCTTCTTCGTTGCCGCCATGCTCGTCGTCTTCCGCCTCTTGAGCCATGTCCCCGTGCCAGGAGCCGATCCGGCCGCCCTCTCGAACTTCTTCAAGGACAACGCCCTCTTCGGTCTCCTCGACCTCTTCTCAGGCGGTGGCCTCGCACGCTTCAGCGTTGTCGGCCTCGGCTTGAACCCATACATCAACGCCTCGATCATCATGCAGCTCATGAGCGGCGTCGTACCGCGCCTCATCGAACTCAGCCGTGAGGGTGAGTACGGCCGCAACAAGATCAACCAGTACACGCGCTACCTGACGGTGCCGCTTGCGGCGCTCCAGAGCTACGCCTTCCTCGCACTGCTAAACAGCCAGAACGTGCTGAAGACGCGGTTCGACCTCGCCAGCCCAGAGACCCTTGTGCAGATCGTCATCCTGACGACCGGTTCACTGCTGCTCATGTGGATCGGTGAGCTGGTCACCGAGCGCGGGATCGGCAACGGAATCAGCTTCATCATCTTCGCAGGCATCATCGGCCGAGTGCCAGGTGCCATCCAGGAATTCTTCAGCGCACCTGACATTGCCGTGCTCCTCGCCTTCGTGGTGGTGGGCGCTGCGGCAGTTGCCGCAATCATCCTGATCACCGAGGGTCAGCGCCGCATTCCGGTTGAGTATGCGAGCCGCGTTCGCGGCAACCGCGTCTACCAGGGTGGGCGAACCTTCCTGCCACTGAAGGTCAATCAGGCTGGCGTGATTCCGATCATCTTCTCGATGAGCATCCTGCTCTTCCCAGCGCAGATCGCCGGCTACTTCACCGCCTCTGAGGTTGAGTGGGTCAAGGCGGGCGCACAGTGGATCGTTGACACGCTCGGCCCACAGAACGAGCTCGTCTATCTGCCGTTCTACTTCATCCTCACGGTGGCATTCACCTACTTCTATACAGCCTTCACCTTCAAGCCTGACGAAACAGCTGACCAGTTGCGCAAGAACGGTGGCTACATCCCTGGCATTCGTCCAGGAATGCCAACGCAGGAGTATCTCGGCAAGGTGGTCACGCGTATTACCCTGCTCGGATCGCTCTTCTTGGGACTCGTTGCAGTCTCGCCGTACGCGCTCGGCACACTCTTCGGTGACCTTGGTGGTCTCGGCGTCAGCCTCGGCGGTACCGGGCTCCTGATTGCGGTGAGCGTTGTCGTGGAAACAATGAAGCAGCTCGAAGCGCAGATGTTGATGCGAAACTACGAGGGCTTTATTAAGTGATCCTCGTCCTTCTCGGCGCCCCAGGCGCAGGGAAGGGGACGCAAGCGGAGGCACTCTCCGCAGCAACGGGGGCAGCCCACGTTGCAACAGGCGACCTCTTCCGTGCTGAAATTGCCGCTGGCTCACCACTCGGCCTCGCTGCACAGCAGTTCATCAACGCTGGGCAGTTGGTGCCAGATGAGGTCACCATCAACATGATTCAAGCGCGTCTCGCTCAGCCCGATGCGGCGAACCGCGTGATCCTGGACGGATTTCCGCGCAATCCTGCACAGGCCACGGCACTCGATGCAGCGTACGTGGCGAGTGGCCGATCGATCCGCGCCGTACTGCTGAAGGTGGACCGCGCCATCCTGGAAGAGCGCCTCACCGCGCGCCGAGTCTGCCCTTCATGCGGTCGCTCGTACCACCTCCTTAGCCGACCACCGCAGCGTGCCGGCGTGTGCGACGTGTGCGCCACTCCCCTCATCACTCGCAGTGACGATGCGCCAGAGACCGTAGCTGCGCGACTGGCAAATCAGCTCGCCGCACTTGATTCTGTTGTCGATCTGTATCGTGCCTCCGGCCGTCTCGCTGAGGTGGATGGCGTGGGCGCCATCGACGAGGTACAGGGTCGCCTGGCCGCCGCCGCGGCGGCCGCTGGGCTGACGGCCTAGCGATGGGAGCAATCACCCGAAAGAGTGCAAGCGAGATCGCCTCAATGCGCCGCGCGGGCGCCATCGTTGCTGAGATCCATGAGCTCGTGCAGGAGGCGGCGGTTCCAGGGGCGAGCACCGCCGAGCTGAATGCGATCGCGGAGCGCTGCATTACGCGCCACGGCGCAGCCTCAAACTTCAAGGGCTACCACGGCTTCCCCGCCTTTATCTGCATCTCGCTCGACAGTGAGGTCGTCCACGGCATCCCCGGAGATCGCGAGATCAAGGAGGGGATGCTTGTCTCGATTGACGCGGGGGCGATCTGGGAGGGCTGGCATGCCGACGGGGCGCGCAGCTTCGTGGTCGGCGAGGGGTCCCCAGAGGCGAAGCGGCTGGTGGCGGTGACGCGCGAGGCGCTGGACGCCGGCATCGCCGCGGCACGCCCAGGGGCCACCATCGAGGAGATCTCTGGAGCCGTCGAAGACGTCGCCCTGCGAGCGGGGTATGGAATCGTTCGCCCCTACGTTGGCCACGGCATCGGCCGTGCCATGCATGAGGCGCCCCAGGTGCCCAACTACCGCACTGGCCGCAAGAGTCTGACTCTGGCCGAGGGCCACTGCCTGGCGATTGAGCCGATGCTCACCCTTGGCTCGCCCGAGGTGGGGGTCATGGACGATGAGTGGACGGTTGTAACAATTGATGGGGGTCTCGCGGCGCATTGGGAGGACAGCATCGCCATCGTGGCGGGGGGCTCCACCATCCTGACGAGGGGGTCATGAACGCCCCCCTCGTGCGTGGATCGTGGGGCTCTGCTATTGTCTCCCTTCGCGCGTCTGCGGACTCCGTAGCGCGCCGTCTCGGTCTTCCGAGACCCAGTAACGCGTTCTGATCGGGGGTTTGTTGGCGAAGAAAGATTCGATCGAGGTCGAGGGGACCGTTGTAGAGCCGCTTCCGAACACATCGTTCGTGATCGAGCTTGAAAATGGCCACCGGATCCGCGCCTATATCAGTGGAAAGCTTCGGACGAATTTCATCCGAATCCTTCCTGGTGATCGGGTGAAGGTCGAACTCTCGCCATACGATCTGACCCAGGGTCGGATCACCTACCGGTTGAAGTAGCAGCACGAGCGGTACGCCGCTCACAGCAGGAGAACGAGTGAAAGTATCTGCGTCAGTCAAGGTTCGATGCGACAAGTGCCTCGTGATTAAGCGGCACGGACGCGTCATGGTCATTTGCGAAAACCCAAAGCACAAGCAGCGACAGGGTTAGCTGATGGCTCGTATTGCAGGCGTCGATATTCCGCGCGAGAAGCGTGTTGAGATCGCCCTTACCTACATCTTCGGCGTAGGCCTAACCACCAGCCAGAAGATCTTGGCGCAGACCTCCATCAATCCAGACACGCGCGTGCGCGATCTCACCGAAGACCAGGTCAACCGACTTCGTGAAGTCATCGACAAGGGTCGCAAGGTCGAAGGCGACCTGCGCCGTGAGATTGCCATGAACATCAAGCGACTGATCGAGGTTGGCACCTACCGTGGCACCCGGCATCGCAAGAACCTCCCGTCGCGCGGACAGCGCACGAAGACGAATGCACGACAGCGCCGTGGCGCACGCAAGACCGTCGCCGGCAAGAAGATTGAGAAGAAGTAGGTAGAGAGATGGCTGAAGAGAAGAAGAAGCGCGCACCGAAGGTTCGACGCCGCGAGAAGAAGAACGTGCCAGTAGGCCACGTGCACATCGCCGCGTCGTTCAACAACACCCTCGTCTCGATCACCGACCTGACCGGTGCGGTGCTCTCGTGGGGTTCGGGCGGCGTCGCTGGCTTCAAGGGCTCGCGCAAGAGCACCCCGTACGCCGCATCGCTCGGAGCTGAGGCAGCCGCACGCAAGGCGATGGAGCACGGACTTCGTTCCGTCGCCGTCTTCGTGAAGGGACCGGGCGCTGGACGCGAGCAGGCAATCCGTGGCCTACAGACCGCGGGCCTCGACATCACTGCAATCACCGACGTGACGCCGCTGCCACACAATGGCTGCCGTCCTCCAAAGAAGCGCCGAGTCTAGGGGAGTAGAAGCATGGGTCGAGATACCGGACCAGTCTGCCGCCAGTGCCGTCGAGAGGGCGCGAAGCTCTTCTTGAAGGGCGCGCGCTGCTATAC
>CANKMK010000048.1 GCA_947483025.1 Chloroflexota bacterium
CTACATCAGCCAATTTCGAGGACGTAGTTCTCTCCGGTGCGATTTGAGACAACCTTCAACAGGCTGCGCATTGCCTTGGCGATGCTGCCATTGCGACCAATCACGCGGCCCATATCCTCTTCGTCAACGACGAGTCGCAAGATGATGGCATCACCATCCTCTTCTACTTCAACGCTGACGCCGTCTGGATTATCGGCAAGGGACTTCGCGACGTACTCAACGAGCTGCGCTGCTGCCACTTACGCCTCCTCGGCGGCAGGTGCCGCCTCTGCTGGTGCCGCTTCGGCGGCGGGTGCAGCTTCAACAACCGCAACCTCTTCTACCGGTGCCGCTTCGGCGACAGGTGCATCTTCCGTTGGAGCGGCCTCAGCGGCTGGAGCATCAGCGGTCGCCTCAGCAGCGGCCTCTGGTGCAGCTTCAACAACGATCGTTGGCTCTTCGACAACTGGTCGCGTACCAGGCTTGGTGTAGCCAGGCGTTGCAGCCTTGGCCAACGTCTTGCCGCCCATGGCGATTCCGCCAGCGCGTGCCTTGGTGATCAACTTGCCGACAACATCAGATGGCTGTGCGCCCTTGGCGATCCAGGCATCAACCTTGGCGAGATCAAGCACCAGCGTCAGCGGCTCGGTGCGTGGGTTGTAGTGGCCAAGAATTTCTAGCGAGCGACCATCTCGAGGCGAACGGCGATCGGTGGCAACCACGCGATACGATGGCTGCTTAGATGCGCCCACGCGGGTCAAACGGATCCGAACACTCATCCCTGATGCATCCTCCGAGGCGCCGCCCCTTCCGGAGCGGCTGGTGGCCCTGGCGTTGCCAGGGGGTCAGTCCGTGAATCCTAGCCGCTCAGCGGCTCGGGCGCATCTCTCCCCGTGGGCTAGCGCCGTTTGCCGCCCTTTTTCGCACGCTTCTCCCGCTTCGCCGCCTTCGGGGGGATCCGTCCACCCGCGTGCTTACCAGGGAGGCCCGCCCCGCCGCCCATTAACCGGCTCGGGTCGCCACCACCGGCGCGTCGCATCAGGGTGCGCATCTCCTCGAGCCGCTTAACGAGCCGATTGACCTCCTCAACGGCTCGGCCCGCCCCTGCGGCAATGCGCCGTCTCCGCGGGAGGGTCAAGAGGGCTGGGTCACGCCGTTCGGCGGGGGTCATCGAGAGGATGATCGCCTCGGTGCGCTTGAGCTCGCCGCTGGCGACGGCGGCCTCGGCCTGTTCAGCCATCCCGCCCATCCCAGGGATCATCTTGACCACCTGGCCGATTGGCCCGAGCGACGACATTTGGCGGAGTTGGCCGAGAAGGTCGTCAAAGGTCATACCGCCGCGCAGCGCGCGCGCCTCTGCCGCCTTGGCGCGCACCTCTGCGTCCGGCGCCGCCATCGGCCCGATCTCAGCGTCGCGAACGCGCTCTGCCAGCGTTGCGAGGTCACCCATGTCGAGGATGCGGTTGGCAATACGCTCGGGATGGAATCGCTCCAACGCGTCGGAGCGCTCGCCGGTACCGACGTACACAACAGGAATTCCTGCGCCGCCGGCGATGGAGAGCGCAGCACCACCGCGCGCATCGCCGTCTAACTTGGAGAGGATCAGCCCGGTCGGTTCGGCGACCGCCTTAAACCCCTCGGCAATGGCCAGCGCTGACTGGCCCGTAGCGGCGTCAAGCACCAAGAGTCGCTCCCGCGGCTTCGTCGCTTCACGAAGGTCGTGCAACTCGGCGAGGAGTTCGTCATCAAGGGTGGTGCGACCTGAGCTGTCGATGATGACAACGTCCAGGCCAAGACGTCGCGCGGCGGCAATCGCGCGCGTTCCGATCTCGGCCACTGGCGTACCCAGCGGCTCGCGGTGCATGGGCACCTTGATCGCTGCGGCGAGCGTTGCGAGCTGCTCTGCTGCGGCCGGTCGACGTGGGTCGGCGGCAACGAGCAGTGGTCGTCGACCATCCTTCGTCAAGCGGTATGCAAGCTTGGCGGCCGTTGTTGTCTTACCTGCACCTTGCAGGCCGAGCAGGAGGATAGTTGCCGGTCGCTCGCGCAGGTCGAGGTCGCGCCCAGATCCACCAAGCGTTTCGGTCAGTGCGCTGTGCAGGATTCCAAGCATGCGCTCGCCGGCGCCAAGGCCGCCAACGATCTCACTCGTGCGCGCCCGCTCCCCGATGCGCTCCAGCAACTGGGCGACGACTGGCATCGCAACATCGGCGCCGACCAGTGAGGTGCGAATATCGGCGAGGCCAGCCTCGAGATCGGCGGCACTGATTCGCCCACTCCCCGTAAGGCGGCGAAGTGAGGCCCGAAGACTGCTACCGAGCGCGTCAAACATGCCTAGAGTGTACGCTCGCGCGATGGCAGCTCAAAAACGAACCCAGAAGGGGCAGGGCGGACTCCAGGACCTGACCCCGCTCGTGCGCAGCGACGTCAACGTGCTGATCAGCGCACAGGCGATCTCAACCTACGGCTCCTTCATCACCCGGGCTGCCCTCCCCCTCCTCGCAATCATTGGCCTCGGCATCAATGCAGCCGAGGCAGCCGCCCTCGCCGCAGTCGATCTGATCGCTGGTGCAGTCGTGAGCCAATTCGCCGGGGTCTGGATCGATCGGCTCCCCCGCAAGCCCGTCCTCATTGGCACCGACCTCCTTCGCGCGTTGCTGCTCGGTTCAATTCCCGTTGTGGCCGCGCTCTTCGGCGAGGTAACCCTCCCCCACCTGATCGCGGTGAGTGCCCTCTGCGGCATGTGCGCAACGACGTTTGACATCGCCGAGCGCAGCTATTTCGCTGGGCTGGTCAACTCCTCAGCGTTGCGCGCCGTGTTGGCCCGAACGTTGGGGATCCGTGGTGCAGCAGAGTTCTTCGGATTCGGCTCTGCCGGACTTCTCGTCGGTGCGTTCGGTGGGCCGGCAGCAATTGGCATTGACGCACTCACCTACATCGCCTCGGCGGTCCTGATCGGGTTCCTTCGCGTCGCAGAGCCGAAGCTGCCGTCAGCCTCTGCCCGAGCGAGCTTCCGCCGCGAACTCTCGGACGGCCTCAAGGCAACCTGGTCTGTTGCGATCATGCGACCGCTCCTTATCTCAACCTTTGTGATCGGCCTCTACTTCGGACTCTTCCGCTCTTCGTACCTGCTCTTTGTCACCAACGGCCTTGGGCTCGGACCAGAGGCGATCGGCCTCGTCATTGCAACGGGCGGTATCGCCGCCTTCCTCGGGGGAGCACTCACAGAACGCATCTCTAACCTCCTCGGTGTTGGGCGTGCGATCTCCGTGAGCTTGGTGATCGTGGGCTTTGGCCTGATCCTTGTACCGCTCGCGCCAGGCGCAACTGTCCTTGGGTTCGCCATGCTCGTTGGCCACCAGTTGCTGAGCGATGGCTTCGAGACGGTGTGGGAGGCGAACCAAGCGGCGATTCGCGGGCGAGTGCTACCCGCCGCCTTCCAAGGCCGCGCAAATGCCGCAAATGATGGCGTTGGCATCCTTGGCCGACTGCTAGGGATCATCGTTGGCGGCATCATCGGTAGCTCCGTCGCTGGGAGTGGCGTTGCGCTTCTCGTTGGTGGTGGCGCCTCGATTGCGGTCGGAATCTTCGTCGCAACCTCACGCCTGGGGGGAATCCAGGCGATCTCGCAGATTCCGGCGTCAGGAGCCCGTAGGCGCGCCTAGCAACCCGTCGACGTACGCCTCTGCGGCGAACGGCACGAGGTCAGTCGCACGCTCACCCGTGCCGATCCACCGAATCGGTAGACCTAACTCACGACGTACTGCCAGCGCCACGCCGCCGCGCGCGCCGCTATCGAGCTTGGTCAACACGATGCCGTCGATCCCCGCTGACGCGTCGAATCCGCGTGCTTGAGCAAGACCGTTCTGCCCCGCCGTGCCATCCAAGACGAGTAGCACCTCAACAGTGCGAGTCGGGGCAACTTTCGTTACCACCCGTCGAATCTTGGCGAGCTCATCCATGAGGCCGCTCCGCGTTTGCATACGGCCGGCCGTGTCGATGATCACGGGGGCGAAGTCACGTGCTGCGGCCAGGGTGAGCGCATCATGAATAGCGGCGGCGGGGTCACCGCCTGGCCGTCCCTCGACAACCTCGACCCCTTCGCGCACACCGAGCGCACGTAACTGGTCAATTGCCGCTGCGCGGAACGTATCTGCAGCAACGAGGAGGGGCGAGAGTCCGGCACCTTTGGCTCGAGCAGCAAGCTTTGCCGCCGTGGTGGTCTTCCCTACGCCATTGACGCCAACGAGGAGCACGACATCGGCCTCGCCGTGTTGGTCCGTCAAATCATCGCCAAGGAGTTGTAGCGCGGCGGCACGTACGCGAGCGCGCCCGCTTGCACCTTCGCCATCCCGAGCCGCTTGAATGAGCGCGGTGGTGGCAACCAGCCCAACGTCACTTGCGAGGAGCGCCTCTTCAATCTCGCGCCAGTCAGGCTCTGGGGTGGTGAAACGGCGCAAGACAGCGGCAAGGGGGTTTGCGGCAGGGGTGGTGACTTCGGCCACGCGCTTCTCATCATCCGAAGAACTCTTTCGCCAGAAGGCGAGTTTCAACGCGCCGCCTCACGCTCAGCGCGCGCCTGGTCAGCAATGCGCTTCGCCTCATCGAGACGCAGGCCGAAGACGCGGCTCGCTGCATCTTCGCCAACCGTAACGCCCCAGAGGCTATCGGCGACTTCGACCGTACCGCGGTTATGCGTAATCACCACAACCTGCGTGCGCTCGCTCAGCTCGCGAATCGCGTCGCCGAAGCGGGTCACATTTGCCTCGTCGAGTGCAGCATCGACCTCGTCGAGGACGACGAATGGAAGTGGTCGTACCGCCAACATGCCGAGCAAGAGCGCCACACCGGTGAGCGCCCGCTCTCCACCCGAGAGCAAGGAGAGCTGCTGGCGACGCTTCAGGGGTGGACGAGCATCGATCTCAACTCCGGGTCGGCGCGATTCGCCGTCATCAGCGAGGCGCAACTGCGCATCACCGCCACCGAAGAGGAGCTGGAAGTTCGAAGCGAACGTTGTTTGGAGTGCGGCGAACTGCTCCGTGAAGGTAGATTCCACGAGCTGATCCAACTCGCGCATCAGCGTCGCAGCCTTCTCAATCGCACCATCGAGATCGCGCGTTTGAACCTCGAGTGACTCCAGCCGAGCGCGAAGCTCTTGGTGCTCCATCACAATGCTGGCGCCACCAGCCTCAAGTGGGCCGATCTTGCGACGCAGACGCTCGAGGGCACGCAGCTCTTCAGGGTCTGGCGCAACGAGTGACGCCTGCTCGGAAGAGGCGTGCTGACCCTCCCAGTAGAGGGCGAGTGCTGCAGCCTGCTGACGCGCAAGCCCCTCGCGCGCAGCGGTGTCGCCATCAGCCGGAGCCTCGGCATCATCAGCAGGTGCTGTGGCGCGAAGTGCAACGGGGATTCCGGCGGCCAAGCGAGCGTCTTCCGAGAGTCGACGGCCGAAGGCGGCGAGGTCGCCGCTTAACTCCTCGATGAATCGTTCGCGCTCGAACTCAACTGCCTGAGCGTCACGCTCGAGCGGGCGTAGCGCCTCATCGAGCTGCTGCTCACGGGAGCGGAGGCCACGCTTCGCCTCTTCGTCGGTTGCGATCTCGCTTTC
>CANKMK010000049.1 GCA_947483025.1 Chloroflexota bacterium
CAACTCCACCAGCAACCGCTGCTGAGTTCAAGGATTACGTCGACAACGGCGGCAAGGTTGCCGTTCCTGCCGGCGTGTATCACGTCTGGGGCTGGTACAAGGCCTTCGGCGGCTCGATCTTCGACAGCACCGGCCACGCCGGCTGCTTCAGCGGAACGGGCATCGGCGACGCCATGGACTACGTCAAGAGCCTGAAGGCTGCTGGTGCAGTTGTTGATGGCAACGACGGCGACCTTGGCCAGAAGTACATGAACGGTGAAGTTGACGTGATGTTCAACGGCAACTGGGTTCTTGCGGACTACCTGAAGGCCCGCCCGGGCACGCAGGTTGCTTCGTTCCCAGCTGGCGCCAACGGCCTCCCATCGGTGGGCATGGTTGGTGTCGACGGTTGGCACATCAACGCAGCAGGTATGAACAAGCCGTTGGCAATCAAGGTTGCCTCGATCCTTGCCTCGCCTGACTACGCCAAGATCATGGTCACCGGTGCCGGCCACGTGCCAGCATCGACCGCCATCACGGTTGAGAACGCGGTAACCAAGGCCTTCGCAGCTGCGATCGCCACGGGCACCCGACGTCCAGTCGAGGCGTGGATGAACAATTACTGGGGCAACTTCGGCTCGGCGTGGGACAGCGTCCTGCAGACCGGCGCCGCGGGTGCTGATGCAGCCGCCACGGCATGCGATGCCATGGAGACTGCAAACGCTGACGCTGGCCTCTGGCCATAGTCGGCTGCTAGCTTCGAGCTAGCCGCTTAGGTGTAACCGCGATTGGGGCGGGGGCTTCGGCTCCCGCCCCGATTGCTATCTAGGAGAGAGAAGTGAGGGAGGTAGGGTGAGCATCTTCGCACGCGTCAGCCGCCGCTCACTCACCCCCTATATGTTCATTGCCCCCGCCATGATCGTCATGGCGATCGTCACGATTTATCCGCTGATCTTTCAGTTCTGGATGTCGTTCACCAATTACGGTCTCGCCAACCTGCGACAAGGTGCGCCGGCTCCGGATTGGGTCGGACTCGAGAACTACGTCAAGATTTTGACGAGCGAACTATCTATTCCGAACTACTCGTTCCTCCGACTCTTCCTCTACAACATCTTCTGGGCGCTGAGCAACGTCACTATCCACATCATTCTTGGTGTCGCAATCGCGCTCCTACTGAATCACCCAGGGTTGAAGCTGAAGCGCCTCTATCGCGCGCTCTACGTGCTCCCCGTGTTGATTCCACCAATTGTTGTTGCCACGACGTGGCGCAACATGTTCAATCAAGATGCTGGTGCCGTAAACATGTTGCTCGGGCTCGTTGGCCAGGTGTTCCGCATTCCGCCGGAAACCTTTCAGCTCGATTGGCTTCGCCAGGTAGAGGATCCGATCAGCTTCATTCCGCTGCCGCTCAGCTACTACGCCATGTTGATTGCCAACATTTGGCTCGGCTGGCCGCTGAACGCGGTGGTGGCAACGGGAGCACTGCAGGCGATTCCGAAGGATTTGTATGAGGCTGCCGAGATTGACGGAGCCGGCAAGTGGGCATCGTTCAAGACGATCACCCTCACCTACCTGCGACCGGCGATGGTTCCGTTTGCCATCTACGGCTTTGTGGTGACCTTCAACCTCTTCAGCCTCGCCTACTTCATGAGCGCCGGCGGACCCTTCGGCCGTACTGAGCTGCTCGTGACGCAGGCGTACCGACTCGTGAACGAGCGACAGCTCTATGCGGTGGGCGCCGCCTTTGCTGTGGTGCTCTTCGTCATCTTGCTCACGATCAGCCTGATTACCAACCGCCTCTCGAAGGCTACGGCGCGATATGACGACTTCTAAGCGCCGTTCGTTCCGGGAGCCGTCGCTGCTCACCAAGATCCTGCTGCAGCTTGCCGCCATCGGCATTCTGATTACCGTGCTCTTCCCGATCATCTGGGTCTTTAGCGTCTCGCTCTCGCCGCTGAACCTGATCCGCCCAGACGGGCTCAACTTGATCCCGAAGGACGCAACCTTCGAGGCGTACCTGAAGGTGATCGATCGGCCCACAAGCAACCCGGTCAGCTTCCTTGAGTTGGCGTTCAACTCACTGAAGATCGCTGGTGGTACGGCGCTGGCGAGCGTTGCGCTCGGCGTGCTTGCCGCCTACCCGCTTAGCCGCCTCGCCTTCAAGGGGCGCACCTTCATCATGTTGGTGATCCTCGGCGTGCTGATGCTCCCGGCGGTTGCCACACTTGCACCACTCTTCGTCACCCTGAACGGGATCAAGCTCGACCTGCCGATCCTTGGGGCATTCAACCTGCGCAACTCACAGCTTGGCGTCGGCATCGCCATCGTTTCGGGATCACTTCCGTTCGCCATCTGGAACCTGAAGGGGTACCTCGACACCATCCCACGCGAACTTGAAGAGGCGGCCGCCGTCGATGGCGCGTCGCAGGCGCGCATCTTCCGCAGCATTGTCTTACCGCTCGCCCTCCCTGCGATTGCGGTAACCGGCTTCCTTGGGTTCATTAGCGGCTGGACCGAGTTCTACTACTCATGGATGTTCCTCACGCAGCCGCGTGACTTCACGCTGGCGATGGCGCTCTCGGCGATGACGGGCACGTACGCCTCGGCGATTCCGTGGCCACTCGTCTCCGCCTTCTCGATCATGCTCACGCTGCCGCCAGCGATTGTGTATCTGCTGAGCCAGCGCTTCATTACGGGCGGACTTGCGGTCGGCTCGGTCAAGGGGTGAGTTCGCCACGGCCCGCGGGGCCACACACACCAGCCTGGGTGCGCGACGCCGTCTTCTATCAGATCTTCCCCGACCGATTCGCACGCTCTGCGCGCACGCAGCCGCCCGGCCCATTTGAGGAATGGGATACCCCGCCAACGCGCCACGGCTTTAAGGGGGGCGACCTCCGCGGTATCACCGAGCGACTCGGCGAGCTGCAGGAGCTTGGCATTACCGCGCTCTACCTCTGCCCGATCTTTTCGAGCGCCTCAAACCATCGCTATCACACGTATGACTACTTCAACGTCGATCCGATGCTCGGCGGAAACGAGGCGTTGCGCGAGCTGCTCGATGCGGCGCACTCGCGCGGCATGCGCGTCATTCTCGACGGCGTCTTCAATCACGCCAGTCGCGGCTTCTGGCCGTTCCACCATGTGCTTGAGAACGGCGCGCAGTCGCCCTACGTTGACTGGTTCTATACCGACGAGGCGTTCTTACGTGGCGATCGCCCGCTGATTGCGTACCCCGAAGCGGTTGATTGGCACGTAAAACAGAGTGGCGGTGCCGGCGGTGGCATTGCGAGCAACCTTGAGACAAACATCGGCTATAAGGCGTGGTGGCAACTCCCAGCACTCCCAAAGATCAACGTTGGGAACGCCGAGGCGCGCGAGCACTTACTGCAGGCGGCCGAGTTCTGGATTCGTTTTGGTGCCGACGGCTGGCGACTCGATGTTCCAGAAGAGATCGATGATGAGAGCTTCTGGCAGGAGTTCCGCACGCGCGTGCGCGCGATCAATCCCGAGGCGTACACCGTTGGTGAGATCTGGAAGCGTGCTGACGCGTGGCTTACCGGTGATCGCTTTGATGCGGTGATGAATTACCCGCTCACCGAGGCGATCCTCGGATATGCGGGGAGTGGCCGACTGGCGCGCGACCTTGGTGACCATAACGACACCTACAAGCGACCCGAACTAGACGCGGCGCAGTTTGCCGAGAAGCTCACGGAGATCATGGGTTGGTATCACCCGGCGACAACGGCGGTGCAGCTGAACCTACTCGGCTCACATGACACGCCGCGACTGCGCAGCATCGTGGGGGGTAGTGCAGCAGCGGCGCAGTTGGCCACGCTCGTGCAGCTCGCCCTCCCCGGCGCGCCGTGCATCTACTACGGCGACGAGTTGGGCGCGCTTGGCGCCAATGACCCAGCGAACCGCGGCCCGTTCCCGGTAGACCTCACCTCGGTCGGTGCGGAGGCCACGGCGTTCCGTGCATTTGTGCGTGGTGCTGTCGCGGCGCGACATGAGCATGTCGTGCTCCGCGCCGGAGCCCTGCGCGTCGTACACGCTGAGGGGCCAGTGCTGGTGCTTGAGCGCAGTGTGGACCCGGTCGGCTTTGAAGGAGCCCCACTACAGCTTGCGCCAGGAGCGGCCCGCCGACTGATCGTGGCGACCAACACCAGCGAGAGCCCGGCGCGGGTGCAGCTGCACGTCGACGGCGTGAGCGGCGTGACGCGGCTCGATTGGGATGGGGTTACTGGCGCGGCATCACTCGCTGGTGACGGTGCCCTGGTGATCGATCTGCCGCCCGTCAGCGGGGCGATCTTTCAGCTCCGCTGAATCAGGGGGTCGCGCGGTGGGGTGGTACCCCCGACGGGATTCGAACCCGTGATCTCCACCTTGAAAGGGTGGCGTCCTAGGCCTCTAGACGACAGGGGCGCGCGGATCGCAGCGTAGCACCGCTCCTGCGGCGCCGCCCCTATGAGGCGAGCTTGCCGAGGACGTCTGAGGCGCCGAGGGCGATTCCTGCGGCGATGGCGAACCCGCCAGCGAGGAGGGCGGCGAGCATCGCCCGGCCGTCGCGGGCACTGCGAATCGCGCGAATCATGCTGATCATGAGCATTACCGACGCGAAGGCGCAGGCGAGGCCAACCACGAAGGTACCGACCGAGAGCTCGCCGATCTGGTCGGAGTTGCGGATCGTGGCGACCCAGGCGAGATAGAGGAGCGAGACGCCAACCGCCACCACCACGGCAACGAAGGTGCCGAGCGAGACAACGCCACGCAGGCGGCTACGCAGACGGGCTGGTGCGCTCATCGCGGCAGGGTCCTCATAGGCTTAGGGTACGACCTCCCAGATGATTGCGGTGCGCGCTGGTACGTCGACCCCAGTGGCAGGGTCGCCACCCCCCACTGCGTCGCTCGACCGAGCGATCTCTCGAAGGTTGACGCCAGCACCGAGATTGAAGGTGAGGCGCTCGCTGCCACCACCCGCGTTCACCGCCACCAGGAGGTCACCAACGCTCCAGGAGCCGGGTGCGCTGAGCTGAGCGATCTCGCCGACCACGCCGCTGGCGCGCCGTGAGAAGAGCAGAGTGCGACTGGTGGCGCCATTCGCCCCAACGGTGAGCCAGTCGACGCATGCGCCACGCACGTGGGGGTGAGCGGCGCGGATCGCGGCGAGCTCTTGGTACCAGGCGAGCATGGAGAGGTCGGCCACCCGCGCATCGGGGAGCGGCGCCGGGCGTCGTCCGCCAGAACCACTCCCGTCGAGGCGTGCGGTGCGTGGATCAGTGGGCAAGGTCGGGAAGGTACGACGGTCATCTGGATCCGTTGCGCCGCTCACGCCAATCTCATCGCCGTAGTACACCGTCGGTGATCCAGGGAGCAGGTACTGCATCGTTGCGGCAAGCAGCTGACGCGCTTTTCCAACAGAGAGATTCTCGGGGAGCTCCTTGCCGTCGCGACCGTTGCCGGGCGTGAACTCCCAGAGCGATCGCGATGTGTCATGCGAGTCGAGGAGTGTGAGATTCGCAAGGGTGACGGCGGTTGGGTAATC
>CANKMK010000050.1 GCA_947483025.1 Chloroflexota bacterium
AGCTCAGCCAGCCACCCCGGCCCCAACGCCAACCCCAGCCCCAGAGACCACCGCCCCAACCCCAACACCTACTGCAACCCCAGCGCCAACCGAGGCGCCAACACCAACACCGGCTCCAACGGATCTGCCTCGGCGGACTCCGGAGCCGGTCAGCCCAACTCCGGCGGGGGATGAGTCGCCGGCAGCTTCGGAGAGCACGACTCCGTAGCGGTACTTAACACCTTCTCGACGGCTTTCGTGCCGTTGTCGAGTGGGTCGTGCGAAATGGCGCGGTAATTGACTCCGGGGCATTTCCCTTGGGGTCTGTAGTTAGGAGGACACAATTGTGTCTATGAAGAACAAGTTCGTGACGGCAGTCACGACAGCGGGCTTGCTCGCTGGGATCCTCGGATCCGCATTCGTACCTTCGGTCAAGGCGGCCGCAGGCACGTTGGACGCAACAGAGACAACGTTCACCGAGACGAACACGTTGAATGGAGACGGCCTCCTCTCAACCACTCCTCTGCAGTTGGTCTCTGCGACCATGGCAGCTGCTGCTGAAACAGATGCCACGATTACGTTTGACATTGAAGATTCAAACAACACAAACATTCCAACTGGCACAGCCTGGTCGGCAGTAACGACTGGCGTAATCCGCATGTCGGATGGCGCGGCTTTGGTGTCGTCACTTAGCGGCTACGTCACAGCAGGGGCGACTGTCCTTGAAATGGCAGCCGCAACTACGACCTCCGCTGGAGTAGGGACACTCACAATCACGGTTGGCGGCGGCTCAAAGACCGTTTACTACCGAGCTGTGGGCGCAGCAGCATCAGTCACCCTTGCCAACGCTGGTGCTACGGCACTTGCGGGCGGCAAGGCATCAGAGGCTGATAAGATTACAATCGAAGTTAAGGACGCAGCTGGCTTTGTATTGTCAACACCTGCTGATGCCGATGTGACCTTCACGGTTGGCACAGGTTCCGCAGGAGCAGCCGGCGACGTCTCTACAACCACTGCAGACGATGGCAAGTTTAAACTTGCTACGACTGCATGTGACGCTGCAACGTCGTTGACGGCCGTGGGTGATACGGCAAAGTCGTTCACCTTTACCGCCACAGTTGCAACGATTGTTTCAAATTCGCTAAGCATCAAGTGCACCGATGACGGTGAGTTCGCCAAAATTACTGGCGCAACTGCATCGGCTAAGTCGGCCGACCTGAGCGGTGCCATTACGGTGACATTCTCAGTACAGGACGGCTTTGGCAACGCACTTGGCTATGGCGGAGTTGTTGACATTGTTGGCGCAGGCGGCCACGTGCTTGCCGGCACCTATTACCCAACTGCGGACGCAGCGGCTGGTGACACGAAGGGTTCGTTGGCAACAGCCGGACGAACCGCTGATGTGACGATCTCCACGGTTGGTTCCTGGACGAACGTCATCACGGTTGACTCGTGGGCACGAAACGCCTACGTGACCTACACCATGGCGGATTCGGACCTCTCAACAGCTGAGGTTCAGGCGTGGACGAAGACGTTCAAGTTTGCTTCGGTTGAGCCAACGGATAGCGATGATGCAACTCTTACGAAGTCGAAGTACACGCTAACTGCTGACTTCGGTACTGGAGCTGCTAAGAAGAAGATCTCGTTCGTAGTTGAGAACACTGCGACGGGCTCCGTTGTGACCTACGTGCGCAAGGCAAACGCCTCAGGCGTTGCCAAGTACACGATTGGCCGCAAGGGTACCTTCGAGGTCTACGCAATGCTTGGTGATGAGATCACTGACAGCGTTGTGGTTAAGCGCTAACTAGGTTTCGTACCCGGAGCACGATCCGGTTACATGTGGCGGCCCCAGGGGAGACCTTGGGGCCGCCACTTTTCTCATTAGTCCGCTTTAAGTGGAGGGCCTTGCAATGAATATCCGAGCCAAGGTATTGGCAGTCGCGATAGTCGTTCTGGCGGGGCTTGCTCCATCTCAGGCATACGCCGCTACTGACAACGCAATCGACATTCCTGGTGTGCTGCTCGTGGGCAGCAGCGTCAACTCCGCCGTGGGGGGCATCACGTATGACCGTGTTTGGCGCCTTGAGGTTACGGCACCTCGGGTGCTGAGCATTCGCCTCGACCCGCTAGAGACTGGCGCCGAGCTTGGGCTCTACCTGCTGGCCAATGGCATCACGAGCTTGCAGGATGAATTCTTCGACATTTACACTCTCAAGTCTTCTGCGCGTGCCGGGGGCGTCCAGCGCATTACCACGGCGGTGAGCCCTGGCACTTACTACATCAACGTGAATGGCAGAAACGTCGATCGCGCCCATAAGTTCTCGCTGTCTGTCACGCTTGTGCCTGACCCAACGCCTCCTATCGCCACCCTCTCCGTGGCCGGCGGCAAGAGCGCGATTGACAACGCGCTGACGACTGCGACGATCACCGCGCGTGATGCGCTGAGTGGCGTGAGCAGCTACCGGATCCGCGTCGCTGGCGAAAGCTGGAGTGAGTGGACCACCGTTGCAACGATCAGCACGCTATCTCTCACGGTGCCGGTGCAGCTGCGGGCCATTTCTGGTCTACAGCGCGTCGACCTAGAGACGAGAAACTCTCTTGGTCTTGTGAGTGACCTTGCGAGTGATTCCGTCACCGTTGATCTTGCCCTTCCGCGTGCCACCAGGCTCACTCCAACTGGAGTCGATGGCATCACCACGGTTGCCAAGCCAGTCGTGACCTATCAGTTCAGTGAGCCGATGATTGCGGCAACATGGCTGACAGGTGGGTTGTCTGTCGCCTTTGCCGACGGTCAGCCCGTGGCTGGGAAGTTCACCTACGACAGCAAGCTGCGACGCGGGTCGTGGGTATCGACCTCTAATCTTCCTCTTGGATCAACGATCGTCGTTTCGGGTGGGTCACCAACCGATGTCGCCGGGAACCGGGCGGAGATTGAACCGTTCTCGCTCACCTACCTTGCGCCGACAAAGCTTGTTGCAGCAGCAGTGTCGGGGAAGCCATTTATTGATACACCACTGAACCTGAGGGTTACAACTACTGGGATTGAGGCTGGATCCACCGTGTGGCTGGAGCGCTACACGGATGCCGAGTGGGAGGGGTATCGCTCCACTACGCTCACCTTGACTGGTGGGCGCGTGAACATGCCCGTGCCCGAGAGCGGGCGCTACCGCTGGCGCTACCAGAGCGACGGCCTGCGCAAAGAGGCAGTTTCGAGCGAGTTCACCTTGGCAGTGCGACCGCGCCTTACTCTGACTGGCCTCTCAACTTCGTCGACGCGTTCCGTGGTGCGTGGGCAGGCGGTCACCATTGCCGGAGTCGCCAACCCGGTGAGCACGCCCGTGAACCTCACGCTCTACAGCTGCAACAGTTCGTTTAGCTCGTGCGCTCCTCGTGAGACAACACCGCTGGTGCCTGGGGCGGATGGCAGCTTCTCGCTCGCCTGGACCCCGGCCAAGGGCTACTGGGCCTGGGGGGTGAAGTCTGTGGCGACGGCTGACTTCTCAGCCGGCAGCAGCCCCCTCTATAGGTTCCGCGCACCGTAAGGGCTTCGTGAAACGAAATCGGGGGGAGGGCGCCTTAGGTAGGCGTGGGGCCCGACGCTGGCGGGCATAGGGCCCCACTCTCCCCTGGCTCTTTGAGCCCTCCCTGGCTGGCTAGGGGCGCCCGGCGACCGCCTGGGCAAGAGTGGTGAAGCGCACGCCGCCAAGGGCTTTTCCGGCAGCAATGATCGCCTCGAGCACCTCGGCGCGACTGCCGCGCCCAATGCACTCCGGGTGGAAGGTATAGGTCAGCACGCCGCTACGCAGACTCTTATCTGTGGTGGCGCGGGCATGCGCCAAGCGCAGCTCGGCAAGGACTACTTCAGCAAAGGCGCTCGGCGCTGCAGCCGGTCCACCACCGCGACCCGGTTCAAACCAGGGCCAGTCGTCGAGCCAGTGGCTGATCGGCGCTTCGAGCAGCGTGCCATCGGTGCCAAGCGTTGAACGTTCAATGGTGTGTTTGTCGCCATGGCGGACGGGGGTGATGCGCGTCTCCTCCCAGGCGAGCGACGAGTCGTAGGTGAAGCCCGCCTCTTCTACAAACTGCAGCGTCTGTTCAGAGAGCGACCAGTAGGGGGCGCGGAAGCCAACGATCGGTGCGGTGTATCCGGCTGCATGGGCGGCGGTAGTGAGGGCGGCCTTCTGACGCACGATCAGGTCGCGCTCTTTCTCGGCGGGGAGGGCGGCATGGTCTTCATGCGCCCAGCCGTGGCAGCCAACCTCATGGCCGCCGGCCACGATGGCGGCGAGGCTCTCGGGCCAAGTGTGCGCGGTGTGTACCGGAACGAAGAAGGTGCCAGGCACCGACTCGCGCGCGAGGATGTTGAGGATGCGGGGGAGAGCAACGCGCGGGCCGAACTCACCAATGGAGCGATCGAAGGGGCGGTGCCCCTTCTCTACATCGGAGCTGATGGCGTCATGATCGAAGGTCAGCGCGACCTGCAGGATCACCTCGTTCGCCGCCTGGTTCATGGGCGAAGGGTAGCGCCAATCGGCTATCCTTCCCCTCCCGCGGTGCGGGATCGGTCGGGGCGTAGCGCAGCTTGGTAGCGCGCGTCGTTCGGGACGACGAGGTCGGAGGTTCAAATCCTCTCGCCCCGACCAGAATCACCAGTGATCTGGCGATCTAAGCGAAGATAGGCACAGGCGCCCTTAGCTCAGCGGATAGAGCATCTGGCTTCGGACCAGAGGGTCGGGGGTTCGAGTCCCTCAGGGCGCACCATCTCTTCTCTCGCAATCTGCTCCGCACGCAGATGTGAAATCTCAAAGATGCGCACCATTTCGCTTGACCGATTCAACGCTGCGCGCCACGATCAGAATATGAAGATTCTCCTCATCGAAGACGACGCCCGACTTGGCCCGCTCATTGCGCGACTCCTCACCGCTGAGCGTCATACCGTGCAGCTCTCTGCGACCGGCGCCGACGGCATTACCTTCTGGGAATCTGCATCGTGGGACCTGGTCATTCTCGATCGCATGCTCCCTGATCTAGAAGGCTCGTCGATTCTGCGCGACCGACGCCACGCCGGCGACACCACGCCGGTGCTAATGCTTACCGCCCTTGGCACTGTCGACGATCGCGTTGAGGGGCTCGACGCTGGCGCCGACGATTACTTGACGAAGCCCTTCGCCGCCACGGAACTCTTGGCCCGCGTGCGCGCCCTCGGTCGCCGCGGCGAGATGTCGGCGAGCGGCGAGGCCGAGCGCGAGGTCGTGCCCGGGCTTCTCTTGGATGAAGGTCGCCATGCCCTCACCGCCGGCGAGAAGGTGATCGACCTTTCGGCGCGCGAGTACGCACTCATTGCCTACCTGATTCGCAATCGCGGTATTGCCCTCACCCGACAGCAGCTGCTCGACGAGGTGTGGGGAGCAGAGCCCGA
>CANKMK010000051.1 GCA_947483025.1 Chloroflexota bacterium
AAGGAGCTCACCAAGGTCACCGAGTCAGAGGTGACTGCGGAGCGCGTTCGCGAGATGCGCAAGGTGAGCCAGGAGCCGGTCTCCCTCGAGACGCCGATCGGCGAGGAGGAGGACAGCCACCTCGGGGACTTCATCGAGGACAAGGCGGCAAAGAAGCCGGATGAGGCGGCGAATAGCCAGCTCCTCTCCGAGCAGATCGTGGCCACGTTGGAGTCGCTCAGCCTGCGCGAGCAGCGCGTGCTGCGTCTGCGCTTCGGCCTCGAAGATGGGCGTCAGCGCACCCTGGAAGAGGTGGGAGCGGAGTTCAATGTGACCCGCGAACGCATCCGTCAGATCGAGGCGAAGGCGCTGCGCAAGCTGCGCCACCCATCCCGAGCCCGCAAGCTGCGCGACTACCTCGACTAGGGGGTTCGTGCGGCGGGGAGGAGCGACGCCCCTCCCTGCTAATATTCCGCTCGCGGCAGAGGCCGCGGTCATTCCGGCGTAGCTCAGTGGTAGAGCGGGCGGCTGTTAACCGCCATGTCGTAGGTTCGAATCCTACCGCCGGAGCCACTCCTTGATCCCCTCAGCCGATACGCGCCCCAGTCTACTAGGACTGAAAACTTTTCAAAAGTCTTTGATTGCTTGTTGACATTGAGCACTCGTCATATAGAATCCCGACAACCTGTATGGGTTATCGCGGCTATGCGCAAAGGGGAACGTCTTGCTGAGTCCGTTTGAGGCTGCCGCCTACCCCCAGAAGCCCACTCCCTTTTACCGTTCACTTCGATTCCTTCAGGCAGCTGCGTGCGCCCTGCTCATCGCCGCCTCTGTCGCAGTCATCCCTGCAAGCCAGGCCCTTGCGACCCCAACTCCAACGGACCCAGACCTAACGAACAGCCTTGCCAATTGGGTGATGATTGAAGAGCCTGGCAGTGCAGGGTCTTGGAGCCAGTTCGACGCGACTGGGGGAACCCTCGTATCGCCACGGAGCGGTAAGCCGATCCTTGCACCACCAGCGGGGGCAGGCGATCTCTACTTCGTTAAGGATCAGAGCATGCCGTCTGCAGGCGTCCTGTATATCCCACTAACCGTTCCGGCCGGATCAGGCACTATCTCGTTGAGCTTTGACTACTTCGTGCAAACCTCATCGCCACGCGCCATTGGCACAAGCATGAGCGCGTCAGAGTATCCGAATCAACAGTTCCGCGTAGACATTCTTGACATCATTCCGGATAACTGGTTCGGGGCCCCAAGTTCCCTGGTCTCATTAGTTGCACCCACGATTGGCTCAAGTGATCCGGCTACTGCATGGACGACGGTCGACCTAGACCTCACGGCTGAACTCACGACTGCAGGTGTGAGAAACCAAACCGTCTACCTCGCCTTCCGCGAGGTTGACAACCAGGGCTTCTTAACGGTCGGCGTTGACAACGTTCGGTTTAGTGCCGCGACAGTCGCGCCAGTCCTCTGCGACGATCCAGACGGGACCGCCCAGCAGTTTGCCTGTGCAATCTCTGCTAATCCTGCAACCGTTTCGGGCGCAACCGTACAGCGTCCGGAAGCCGGGATGTCCACTACTCAAATCCTACTTGAGAATCCCGTCATCTCGGCGCCGAACGTCCCAGGTTATGGCTGGAGTTTGTTTAGTGAACCTGGGGCAACGACACCAAAGGGCTCGACCGTTCCCATGCCATTTAACGGCGACTACCACCTCTTTGAAACTGGCGAGCCCGGTGCAACCCTGGAGGTGGAGGGCACCCTAAGCTTCTCGTTCACGCTTCCCGCGAATGCAACAGAGGCGTCCCTGCAGTTTGCTTACTTCCTTCAGTCTCAATCGAACCTTGCTGGTCAGCAATTCAATTTGACGGTTACGACTGATAACTGCACTGTCTGTGGTCTGCTCTGGTCCGCTGAGTCAGTGACGGGGGGTGATGGGCCTCCTTGGGGTTACCAAAGTCTGGACTTCTTCTACCTGGCGGAGCTATCGCCATCAACAGAGGCTCGCGTATTCACCTTGGTGTTTACAGCTGCCGCTGGAAGCAGCGCGATGCAGGCAGGCATCGACCAGCTTTCGGTGTACTCCAACGGTCGGGATCTCACCAAGAACACCTTCGGCGTTCACAGCGAAGAGCTCCTCGCCTATCCGCTTGCGGGAGCGAGTTACGGGGTGATGTCTACTGGAGATGCAGCAAGGGTCACCGCTAGCGACTCTCAGACTACCTTCATCAACGGAGATTTTGGTGGGAACAACTATGACGAAGGTCCTAACGTCCGGGACCTTACGCGCATTTCAATGGATCTTGTCCCACCAGTGGGATCAGCATGCATGTCGCTGAATGTCCGATTCCTTTCTGAAGAATTCCCTCAATTTGTGGGATCGCAATTCAACGACATCTTCTTGGCAGAGCTGCGACAGAATGGGAGTGCCGGCATCCCGTGGTACTTCGACATGGAAGGTGCGCTCGTGGCGCCTGACAACTTTGCGGTTGTGCCTGAGGCTGGAGGAACGACAGTCCTCAGCATCAACACCACGAATGAGGGCTGGTTCTCTGCAGGCTCTGCCGCTGGATCAGCATTTAACGGCGGGTCGATTCTTCTGCGCGCTACGGCGCCAATTGACCCTAGCACTACAACAGTGGCGCTCATCCTTTCGATATTTGACCAGGGAGACAACAGCTATGACACCGCGGTCATGCTTGATGCGCTGACCTTCTGGCCGACCCCCGATTGTTCGGCACCGGTCTTTGACCCAAGCCCTGATCCAAGCGCTTCTCCAACGGCGACCCCAACCGCCTCAACGGGCATTGACGTCGTTCCGCCAGCAGCTGAATGGGCGCCAGTGGCTGAGTCTGAGGTTTTCGAAAATGCGCTCCCAACGCTGACCCTTATGTTCGATCAGCCAGTCTTTGTCGCTGGCTTGGCTGATTCCGACATCAGTAACGTCGGCGACGCATCAGGTTGTCTCTTCGATGTGACAGCGCAAAACCCTTCAGGCGGCGCTGCGACCGAGTTTGCTGTTGCCGTTACGGCGTGTAACCCTGGGCAACTCCAACCACAGCTTGCCCCGAACGCCGCAGAAGGGGCGGCGAATAACCTTGGCCCTGCGTTCAGCGTGACGTCATTCCCGATCAAGATCCTTGCGCTCGGCGGCGGCGGCGGCGGAGGAGGGGGCAGCCCAAGCCCATCTGCAAGCCCTTCCCCAAGCCCATCCCCAAGCCCATCTGCAAGCGCATCCCCAAGCGCCTCCCCAAGTGAAATTGCGTTGGTGTCACCGACGCCACGCCCAAGTGCCGTGGCGACACCATCGCCAAGCGAGACTGCGTCACCAGAGACAAGTCCGGATCCGGGCACATCGCCTGGGCCGTCACAAGAGCCAGTAGCAACGCCATCGGCAGGGCCAACCGATTCGCCGATCCGGAATACGGAAAAGGCAGCGGTGCGCGTGAAGGACACTGCCGCCGGAACCCGTATCTACATCAATGAGCGAACCTCGTCGAGCTTTATTGCAGCGTCGATCCCGTCAATCCAACAGGCGATCACCAGCCCAGGTATCTGGTTTGGCGGCCTGCTTCTCTCGGTGCTGCTCGCGTTCGGGGCCATCCTCCTCGAGGCTCCATTCGATTGGATCAAGCGCCGCATCAAGACGATCTATCAGCGCCTGGTTGCCTACATTGAGCCGAAGGACCGTGGATCGCGACTCTGGAAGATCTTTGGCATCCGCGTCGACGTCTTCCCATTCTTGATCGTTGGTCAACTTGTAGCCGCATTCAATGCGCCGCTTGACGCCATTCCGCCGCTTCACCAGCTGCTCCTTGGGTGCGTGTACGGTGCGATCGCCGCCCTGATCATCCATGCAGTGACAAAGTGGCCAGAGACTCGCCTGCAGCGGATTGAGAACAATGACACCGGTGAGATGCGGGCGCAGTGGCTGAGCATCCTGCTCGCCCTCGGCGCGGTTGCCATTGCGCAGTCATTCGGGTTCGCGCCTGGTCTCATCGTCGGAATCTTTGCGACACGTCACTTCCAGAAGGGTCTCAATGAGAGGGGATTGGCGCAGAGCTCGTGGCACCTCTCACTGCTGTTGATTGCCGCCTCCCTGATCTCGTGGGTTGCGTTGGAGTGGGTTGCGCTGCTCATCACCGATCCAGAGGCACCGCTGCGTGTCATCTCTGACATGGTGCTGGGAACCCTCGTCGTGGCGGGGAGCCAAGGCTTGATCTGGACGCTTCTTAACCCGGCTGAAGAGGGCTCGAAGGCACTGCGGCACCGATCGATCTTCCGCTGGATCCTGGCCCTTACCGCGGGGACAACGATGATCATCGCCATCCTCTTGAACGGTGGAGAGGCGCAGGGGATCTTCTCGCCGAATGCAACGATTGAGCAGCTGCGAGGCCTCATCGTGTCGGGCGTGGGGCTCTTCGTAGTCGTCCTGCTGCTCCATCGATTCACCTCCGCCAGGGCCATGCGCAAACTCGCTCGCTGACCACATCGGCGAGGGGCTAGACGAAGACGACCACAAGCGGCACGTTGGCCGCTGCGGGGGTGGGCGATGCCCACACCTCGGGGACTGGAGAGCCCTCAGAAGCCGGCGAGCGGCCCAGCATCGCCGCCAGACTGCACCTGAGCCCATACGCGACCACCTTTGTGAAACGCCTGTGGTAGGTTCAAAACCTACCGTCGGAGCTACCGGCATTGAGGAAAGGTTGGGAGAGAGGAATGACTAGTCGCATCGCCCTCCTACTTATCATGGCTGCGTTCACGGCCTCAATCGTTGCTGCGGCAGCCTACCCAGGCAACCGCATGGACTCGGGGAACTAAGAGAGATGGTTGCAACCGGACTTAGCGAGAGCCCTCAGGCCTACCGCGCCAAGTTGCTCGAGCAGAGCGACAGCCAGATCGATGCGTGGGCAACCGGCTCCCTGCGCGACATGGCGAAGCGCAAGGGGATCGTCGCCACCATCCACGAGTTCTCCCACGCCGCACGCCTCGACGAGGACGGCCTTGCGGGCGCATACACCCTTGGCGGCGGACCAGCCGCAACGATGGGGCGTGATGCAGAAGGGCGGCTTCTGCTGCCTGCGGTCAGCCTCTGGTGCCTCGTTCCCGGCCTGCGTGCTGCCGACCCGAAGGGTGGTCGCGAGCGACTCGTCGCCTTCCTCGTAGCGACCTTCGAAGAGGTCGTCTACATCTAGCTGCGGTCGGCTACTCCGACTTCTGGCGCAAGATCGCAGCGAGGTTATCGAGCTTGTTTCGCGCGATCAGCAGCCACTTCGCCATGTTGGCGCGATCTGTTTCGCTGAGCGGTGCCCCCGCCTCCGGCTGATCGATCTCATGCAGCACGGCGGCAAGCGCATCGATGGAGCTCGC
>CANKMK010000052.1 GCA_947483025.1 Chloroflexota bacterium
CAGGATCGGGCGTACGCGGGTTGCACCAGCGCGCAGCAGGGCATCCTTTGTTGGGACCCCCTCATGGCGGAGCTGCTCAACGCGGTCGAGCAACACGATGGCGTTCGTCACCACGATGCCGATCAACATCAAGAACCCGATGAGCGCCGAGATTCCAATCGGACGATTCGTGATCAGGAGTGCCGGGAAGGCACCGATCACGGCGAGCGGCAGGCTGAACATGATCACGAGCGGATCAACCAGCGAGTTGAAGACCAGCACCATCGTGAGGTAGACAAGCAGGATCGCGACAGCCATCGCGGTGAAGAGGCCGCTGAACGACTCGTTCTGCTGCTCCGTCACGCCAGCGAGGCGTACGTTGACCTTGCTCAGCTTTCCTCCATCCTGCAGTTCGGTGACCGCTGTCTTCACGGCGGTGTTAACGGCACCGGTATCGGCCACGGCAATCTCGCCCGTCACGTTGGCGGCGAGCGCCTGGTCGATGCGCGTAATGCTCGACGGCACGGATAGCTCCTCGATCGTTGCGATGCTGCTGAGCGGCACCTTCTTCGCGCCACCTACAAGGTATGCGCCGAGCTGCTCGATGTTGTTCACGGAGTTGCTATCGATCTTGATCGAGAGATTGACCTTTGCGCCATCGACGGTGATCTGCCCAAGCAGCGAACCAACGAGGAGGTTGCGCACCTCACCGGCCACCTGTGCCGCGGAGAGTCCGGACATCGCTGCTGCTGATGGGTTCACGGTGATCTCAATCTGGCGGCCCGCCTTTACGAGGTCGCTCTTGACGTTTGCGAGGTCGCCATTCGCGGCGAGTGTGGTGACGAGGAGGTCCGATGCCGCCTCGACGTCAGTGGCACGTTCGCCGGTAACGATCACGGAGATAGCGTTGGAGCCTGCGGCGAAGCCGATCTCCTCCACCGTCACGGTCCATCCCTGGGTACCGACCTCTGCAAGTGATTCCGCCAGGCGGGTCTTCGCTTCAGCGAGATCGGTATCGGCGCTCAGCACCACCGTCATTCGTGCGGCGTTCGGCGCCCGCCCCGTGGTGGCGGCGACGAGCGTTTGCGTACCTGTGGCATCGGCGCTCGGGATCGAGGTCGTTACCAGTTCAACGGTTTGGTCCTTACCAAGAATTTCGTAGGCGACGCGACTGCGCGTGAGAACTCGCTCGGTGGAGGTGCCGAGTGGCGGGTTCACCGTCACCGTCAGGACCTTCTCACTCCCACTGTTCAAGAACTGGGTTGGGATAGAGCCTGCGAGCGAGGTTGCCCCAAGGAAGAGGCTGAACGCGATGAGGAGGGTGGCGAACTTGGTTGCGCGACGTCGCAGCGCAAGTCCGAGCACTGGTAGATAGAGGCGCCCCCAGATGGAGACCTCTTCGTGGTCGGTGTCGACCGCGTACGGAATCGTTGCCTTCGCGCCCTTCACCTTGACCAAGAAGTAGGCGAGCACTGGAATCACCGTAAGGGCAACGACCAGCGATGCAAGGAGGGCGTAGGTGACCGTCAACGCGAATGGGAGGAAGAACTGGCTGATCAGGCCGCCAACGACGCCGAGCGGCAAGAAGACCGCAATCGTCGTGATAGTCGAGCTGGTGATCGCCGAGGAGACCTCGCGTGTGCCGTTCAGAACGGCTTCGCCGATGGGTTCCCCTTGGCTGCGGTGTCGGTAGATGTTTTCGAGCACCACGATGGAGTCGTCCACCACGCGGCCAACCGCTACGGCGAGGCCGCCGAGGGTCATGATGTTGATGGTGATGCCGGTCGTTGACATGAGGATGATCGCCGCCAAGACGCTCAGCGGAATGCTCACTGCGGCGACGATGGTCGAGCGCAGGTTCAGCAAGAAGACGAAGATCACAACGACGGCGAAGGCTGCTCCGAGGCCGCCCTCCTTCACGAGTGCATCGATGGATTCAAGGATGAAGATCGATGAGTCGGTGACGACAGAGTGCTTCACCTGCGCGTCGTGCGCAGCGGCAAACTCCTCGATGGCGGCGATTGAATCCTGGGCCGTGGTGACCGTATTGGCATCGGCCGACTTGCTGACGCTGATGGTCAGACCAGGGGTGCCGTTCGTCTCAGACCAGCCGGTGGTGTGCACCTCGGCGAGCGATACGGTCGCAACATCCTTAAGGAAGACGGCAAATGGCTGGCCGGCTGGTGATACCCCGCCGCCAACGATGAGGTTCTCGAGGTCCGCAATCGAGGTGAAGCGGCCGGTCGCCGACACGGGGACCAGGGTGGTGCCAACTGGGAGCTGCCCCCCTGGATAGGTCAGGTTGTTCGCCTGAATCAGGCCCTGTACCTGCGACATGCTGACGCCCGTTGCGGCGAGCTTCGCTGCGTTGAGCTGAATGAACGCCTGCGTCTCAACGCCACCCGAGAGATCGGCGGCGGAGATGCCGCTGATGCCACGAATGCTCGGCATTAGCTCGCTCTGCGTGAGGGCTGCCAGTTCAGTCAGTGTCGTACCAGCCTTTGGGGTAAGGGTGGCGATGACAACGGCAGAAGAGTTGATGTTGAAGTTGCGCACCACGGGGGTAACGCCTGAGGGGAGGCGGGAGCCTGCGATCGCGGTCTCGATCTGACGCACGATCTCCTTGACGTCGCTCCCGTAGGCAAATTGGGCGGAGACGAAACCGAGTCCGGTCGTTGAGACGGAGCGGAGCGACTCCACCCCTGCCACTGAGGCAACGGCGGCCTCAATCGGCGCAGCCACCTGCTCGGCCACATCTGCCGTGCCTGCCCCCGGGTATGGGGCAATGATCGTCACGATTGGGAAGTCGATGTTTGGAAGCAGCTCCTGCTTCAGGCTCCCCCAGCTCGCCACGCCCCCGCCAAAGATTGCGAGTGCGATCAGGATGGTCACGCTGCGTCGAGCGACCGCGAGCTTGGTCAGGAAAAACATGGAACCCCCTCTATTTCGCCGATTGGAGTGGGCGGCATCGCCCAACAGGCGTAGTATCGCGGAATCCCGCCGAGGATGCTGCGGGGCTGAAGAATCATTAAGGGGGGTTAATCATGACCACGCGAACCGCGACCGCTACATGGAACGGCTCACTCCTTGAGGGCTCCGGCGCCATCACCTCATTTGAGAGCGGTGCGATCGGCACGCTTCCAGTGAGCTGGCCGCGACGCTCAGAGTCGCATGACGGTTCAACCTCTCCGGAAGAGTTGCTCGCTGCAGCGCACGCCTCTTGTTTCGCCATGGCGCTCTCGGGCGGCCTCGCGCGCAACAACACACCGGCCAAGCAGCTTGACGTTTCAGCGACCGTGACCTTCGAGAAGGTTGAAGCGGGATGGCGCGTCACGAAGTCGGCGCTCACGTTGAAGGGTGATGTCCCTGGTCTCGATGCTGCCAAGTTTGCAGAGCTGGCCGAAGGGGCGAAGGGTGGCTGCCCAATCTCCGCAGCGCTGGCGGGGAACGTCGAGATCACTCTCTCGATTAACGCCTAAGCCTCGTCGCGCACCGCGCGGATCGCTGCGGCGGTCCCGCGCGCAATGCGCGCAACCTCTTCGTCGCCAATCACAAACGGCGGGCCAAGCACCAGCTGGTCGCCGTCTGTGCCGTTGGCTTGGCCTGTCGCGCTATAGAGAAGTAGGCCAACATCGCTCGCGTTCTTGGCGTGCGCCAGTACACGCTCGGTGACGCGCTTCGCACGCGCGTGGGGCGCCTTGGTCGCGCGGTCGGCAACGAGTTCAATCCCGAGCAAGAGTCCGCGCCCGCGAATCTCACCGACCCACGGATCGTTGGCGAGCTCTGCCTCAAGTGCTGCGCGCAACTGGGCGCCTCGGGTTGCCGAGGCTTCGATCAGATGCTCATCCTGAAGCGTTTTTAGTACCGAGCGCGCAACGGCGGCGCCAGGGATCGAGTGGCTGTAGGTGAAGCCGTGCACGAAGCCGCTCGCCAAGATCGGCTCAGCGACGTGGCTCGCTGCGGCAACAAAACCGAACGGCCAGTAGCCGCTCGTCACGCCCTTCGCGGCGAGCAGCAGATCCGGCTGCACGTTCCAATGGTTCGCTCCAAACCAGGTTCCCGTTCGCCCGAAGCCGGTCATCACCTCGTCGGCAACGAGGAGCACCTTGTTGCGCGCGCACCATGCGCTGACCGCCGGCCAATAGTCGTCGGATGGAACGGCGGCGGCGAGCGTTGCGCCGGCGATCGGCTCGGCGACAAAGGCGGCGATACGCCCCGGGCCAACGCGGTTCAGCAGCGCGTCAAGTTCGGCAACCGCTTCGGCGCCGCTCGCAATGGCGTTTGCTCCGTCGTGACCTGCGCGGTACGAGTAGGCGGCTGAGACATGTTCAAAGCGCCCGAGCCACGGCTCATATGGGCGGCGCAGCCCAGTGCGCCCAGAGAGGTCGAGTGCGCCGAGCGTGTTGCCGTGATAACTCCCCCATCGACTGACCACGACGGTGCGATCTGGCTCGCCTTGCGCCAGCCAGTAGGCGCGCACCATCTTGAGTGCCGTCTCTGCCGCTTCCGAACCGCCAGAAACTGGGTAGAGCGACGGGTCCTTCATTGGTAGAAGCGGGCCAACCTCACTCGCCCAGGCGTCAAGTGGCTCTGCGGTGAAGGCACTTCCATGCGCGTACGCAATCTTTGCCATCTGCGCCGCAGCGGCATCAGCAACGGCACGACGGCCGTGTCCAATACCAACGACGATGGCGCCACCTGCAGCATCGAGGTAGCGACGACCAGTCTTGTCAGTGATGTAGGCGCCGTCGCCAGATGCGGCGATGGGAAGCGCGGCGCCACCGCGACTGAAGATCTGCCCGCTACTCACGAAACGTACGCACCGGTCGGGTCGAGCTCTTCGCGAATCAGGCGGAGCTCTTCGTCAGTTGGCGTTGGTGTGGCGGGCACGTTCTGTGGAATGCGAATCTCCCACCCAATCGATGCGCGCACCTCATCAAGGGTGGCGCCAGGGTGCAGACTGCGCAGTGCCATCTCACCATCGTCATCGAATCCGTAGACGCCAAGATCGGTGATCACTCCCGAAGGCCCGCTGCCGCCCCACCCTTGCGCGGCTCGCGTCTTCGCCGCTGCGACGGCGCCGCCAAGGTTGCCGGGCGAGGTGCGGAAGTCGAGCTCATTTACAAAGCTGCGCGTGCTTTGGCGCATGATCACCAGGATCTCTTTGGCATTGATGGCGATCTCGCACGCTCCGCCGGAACCTGGCAGGCGTGTCTTTGGTGCGGTGTAGTCGCCAATGACCGTCGTGTTCAAGTTGCCGAAGCGATCGATCTGCGCGCCGCCGAGGAAGCCCACATCGATGCGGCCCCCCTGCAGGTAGAGGCC
>CANKMK010000053.1 GCA_947483025.1 Chloroflexota bacterium
ATCTGGTCGGTCAGCCGCAGGGCGCGCAACGACGTTGAGCTCTCGGCTCATCGCTCTACCCCAAACAGGTTAAGGATGTCACCCAGTGAGATCCAGGCGAAGAGGGCGAGCATCAGCACGGCGCCCGCAGTGACGAGTTGTCGTTCAATGCGTCGGCCACGAACCTCACCCAGCAGCCGACGGAGGAAGAGCGCCGCAACGCGACCGCCATCAAGTGGCGGAATCGGCAACAGGTTTAGGACTGCGAGATTTGCTGAGAGGAGGGCGGCGATGTGTAGGAGGCCAGCGAATCCGAGCTGACCGGCCGCCGCTGAAACACCAACCGCGATGCCGATTGGCCCAGCAACACCGCTCGTTCCGTCAGATGGTCGGAACGGCGAGGTGATGAAGCTGCCGAGTGCGCCGAGGATTGAGGTACCCGCATCCCAGGTTCGTGTAGCGGCGAGCCCGAGCGCATCTCCGATTGGACGCGAGAGTGGGCCCGCGCCATCGATCGACGCAATCTGCACACCCATGTACCCCTGCCCTGCCGCCTCTTCTGCGGTGCGCAGCGTGATGGAGACTACGCGTGCCGATTGGCCAGGAGTCTCCACCGTCACCTGCACCGTTTCTCCTGCTCGACCCGGAAGACTCTGCAGCGGTGAGTCGAAGCGGTCGAACGTCTCGCCTTCAACGCCCACGATGCGGTCACCGGGCAGTAGGCCAGCAGCGGCGGCTGGAGAGCCAGGCTGTACATCTTCAAGAAGGATGCTGGAACGCTCGGCGAGTGGGCCCGAGAGGAGGAGCATCAGCAGGAAGGCGACGACGATGTTCATGGCGACACCTGCGATCATCACCAGTACCTTTGAGGTGAGTGAAGCGCGCTCCCAACCTGCAGGGTCGGTATCACCCTCGTCGCTACCCGCCATGCGCACAAACCCACCGAGCGGGAGTGCGTTGATCGTGAGCTCCGTGCGCCGACCACGCAGAAGGGTGAAGAGGCGAGGTGGGAAGCCGATACCAAACTCGGGAACATCGATGCCGCGGAGTCGCGCCGCAACAAGATGACCCAGCTCGTGGACCACGATGAGCGGGACAACGAGAAGCACGAAGACGAGCACTGGTCCAGCGATGCCGGTCAGGATCTCCATCAGGCGGCCCCGCTCCAGCGCTGGGCAAACGCCGTCACCTCTTCGTGCAGCGCGATCACCTCAGGGACGCTCGCGGGGGCAGTGCGGCCACCAAAACGTGCAACCGCATCGTGAAGCAGTCGTGGGATGCCGCCGAGGGGGAACTCCCCAGCGAGGAAGCGGTCGACAGCAACTCCGTCGGCCGCAATGAGGACACCAGGTGCCGCACCGCCAGTGCGACCAGCCTCTAACGCAATCGCCAAGCCCGGGAATCGTGCAAGGTCGGGCGCAGCAAACGTGAGTGAGCCGTGGGAGACGAGATCCACGTTCGGGATTGTTGCAGCCATACGCATAGGATAGCCGAGGGCATAACCGATCGGCCCGCGCATATCTGGGCTCCCCATTTGCGCCTTCGTTGATCCATCAACGAACTCCACGAAGCCGTGAACGACGCTCTGTGGGTGGACCACGATCTTGACCTGCTCCATCGGTACGGAGAAGAGCCGATGCGCCTCAATGGCCTCAAGCCCCTTGTTCACGAGCGTTGCTGAGTCGATGGTGATCTTTGCCCCCATGCTCCAGGTTGGGTGCTTGAGCGCGGCTTCGGGGGTTGCAGCGGCAATCTCCGCGGCTGACGCTTCGCGAAATGGTCCGCCACTTGCCGTTAGCCATAACGCACGGACGCGATCCAGTGATTCACCCACAAGGCACTGCCAGAGGGCCGAGTGCTCAGAGTCGACTGGTCGGAGACGTTCCAGTACGTCGCCCCCCTTGCGCTCAGCTGCGGCACGGGCAGCGTGCATCACCACATCGCCTCCAGCCACAATGGTCTCCTTGTTGGCGATCGCCACTGCGATGCCTGCATCCAGGGCGGCAACGGTTGCGGCGAGGCCGACCACGCCAGTGGTTGCGATTAGTGCGATGTCGGGCGCGGAATCAAGGACCAGCGAGCGAAGATCCTCGGCGCTGCCGCCAACGACGCTGCGCGCCTGTGGATTGGCCGTAGCGAGCACATCATGCTGCGCACCACCGCGGCCTGATGCGAGGGCAACAATCTCGAACCTCTCGGGATGCTGCGCAATAACGTCTGCCGCCTGTAAGCCAATCGAACCGCTCGCACCGAGAAGTGCCACGCGGATGCGGCTCACCTTAGCCTCGCAACAACAGCGCGGCGATGAGTGTCACTGGAGCGGCCAGCAGCAGGCTATCGATGCGATCCAGAACTCCGCCATGACCTGGAATGAGATTCGAAGCACTCTCGGCGCCCGCAACACGCTTGAAGAGCGACTCAAGCAGGTCACCCGCCTCCGCCGCGGTCGCAATGATCAAGCCCCACACAAGCCCCCAGAGTGGGCGCACCTCTTCGGGGGTCCCGAGAGTAAAGAGTGGGCCAGCGATCACCGCACCAACCAAACCGGCGACCAGGATGCCGCCAATGAATCCTTCAAGGCTCTTGCGCGGCGAGAGCACGGGTGCCAACTTTCGTCGACCGAGGGTGCGCCCAACAAGATAGGCGGCGCTATCTGCCGTCCACACGATTGCCAAGAGCCAGACGATCCAACGCGCAGGTGCCCCGCGATCAAGCGGGTCAAGCGACGCGAGCAACGGGAGCAGTGTGAGCGGGCTCAGCCAGATCACGGCAGCCAACGTTCCAAGAAGGAGTCGCAGCTCAGGTTCTAGCCTCTTTTCTGTCGCGCGTATCGCTCGACGGATGACCGTACCGACAAAGATCAGGAGCGCTGCAATCGTCAGTATCGCGCCGAGCGCGGGGGAAACGGCGGCGAAGAGCGGGCTGACCAAGATCACAGTGATCCAGAACGCGGAGGCACCACCAAGCACCTTCGTGAGGATCTTCGAAGCCTCGCGTGCAGCGAGAGCGATCAGCAGCACGGTGACGGCGAGCGTACCCGCCGGAGGGAAAAGCGCGACAGCGGCAACTGGCAGGATCAAGAGCGAGCCGATCGCCCGCTGGGTAAGCGCTCCGGTACTCATCGCCCAAACCGCCGTGTTCGCTGGGCATAGGTTGTGATTGCTGTATCTAGGTCCGCGGCACCAAAATCTGGCCAGAGTGTTGCCGTCGTCACGATCTCCGCATAGGCGCTCTGCCAGAGCAAGAAGTTCGAGAGCCGCTCCTCCCCGCCCGTGCGGATCACCAGGTCTGGGTCTGGTGTGCCGGCTGTATAGAGGGAACTGGCGATGGTGCGCTCATCAATGCTCTCCGGCGCTACCCCTGCGGCAACAATCGTGCGCACCGCATCGACGATCTCGGTACGGCTGCCGTAGTTGAAGGCAACGCTCAGCTGCAGTTTGGTTCCGCCCACCGTCTTTGCGCATGCGGCTGCGATGCGCTCCTGGGCCTGTTCTGGGAGTTCGGCGAGCCGGCCCAGAAAGCGAACGGCCACTCCCTGGCGCAAGAGCTCGGGCGTTTCGTCATCGATGACCTTCGCCAAGAGGTTGAAGAGCTGCGCGACCTCTTTGTCACTGCGGGCCCAGTTCTCACGGCTAAACGCATAGACGGTCAAATGTGGGATGCCAATCTGCACTGCGTGCTTGAGGACGGTGCGCAGCGCCTCGGTGCCGGCAACGTGCCCTGCAAGCTCATCCAGGTTTCGGCCGCGTGCCCAGCGACGATTCCCGTCCATGATGATCGCCACATGGTTCGGTCCGCCTTCGGGGGGCGGTGTGCTGTGCACCAGCGGCTGCGCGTCAGCAGGTCGCCGGATGTCGGCGTCGGTCACCCTTCGAGGACCTCGCGCTCCTTCGCAGCGGTCAACTTGTCGATCTCAGCAATCTTTCCATCAGTGAGCTTCTGGAGCGTTTCAAGCTGTCGGCGGGCGTCATCCTCGCCAATCTCTTTCGCCTTCTCCGCCTTCTTCACCGCCTCTTGCTCATCGCGGCGCACATTGCGGATCTCAACGCGAGCCTCTTCGGCCCGCTTCCCCATCTGCTTCACGAGATCCTTACGGCGATCTTCGGTCATCGCAGGGACACGAAGTCGGATCACGCCGCCATCAACCGCTGGGGTCATGCCGAGTTGTGCGTTGTTCAGCGCCTTCTCAATGGCTGGGATCGCGGTCTTGTCCCACGGCTGGATCACGAGCAGGGTGTTCTCGGGAACGCTGATGCCGGCCATCTGATTGAGTGGTGTCATCGCGCCGTAGTGCTCAACGGTGACGCGCTCAACCAGTGATGCGCTTGCGCGGCCGGTACGGAAACCGCCGAGGTCCTTACCGAAGGCTTCAACCGCCTTGGTCATCCGCTCCGTTGCTGTGTCGCTCATCGCGTACCCCCTTTGCTGATTAGGGTGCCGACCGTCTCGCCGCGCACCGCCTTCAGAATATTCTCGTGCGCGTCGAGGTCAAAGACCACGATCGGAAGGTCATTCTCCATGCAGAGCGAGACGGCGGCGGCGTCGAGCACGCGCAGCCCATCCACCAACACCTGCCCGTACGTGATCGCCGGGTAGCGCTTCGCATCGGGGTGCTTCACTGGATCCTTGTCGTAGACCCCGTCCACCTTGGTGGCCTTTAGCACTACCTCGGCGCCAATCTCTACAGCGCGCAGTGCTGCAGCTGTATCGGTGGTGAAGTATGGGTTCCCGGTACCAGCGACAAAGACCACCACGCGCCCCTTCTCAAGGTGGCGCACGGCGCGCCGGCGGATGTATGGCTCGGCGACCTCATTCATGTCGATCGCCGTCATCACGCGCGTTGGCACGCCGGCACGCTCAAGTGCGTCTTGCAGGGCGAGACCATTCATCGCCGTTGCAAGCATGCCGATGTAGTCGGCGGTAGCGCGATCCATGCCGGTAGCGGTTGCTGCGGCCATGCCGCGGAAGATGTTTCCGCCGCCCACCACGATGCCGACCTGCACACCGAGCGCCGTAACGGCCTTGACCTGCTCAGCGACGAATGCGACAACTTCAGGATCAACACCGTACTCAAGCTTCCCGAGGAGTGCCTCCCCGGAGAGCTTCAGCAGAATTCGCTGATAGCGTGTGGTTTCGGTCATGCCGCCTCCACCGCCCCAATCATGTGGGGCCTACAGCTCCTCG
>CANKMK010000054.1 GCA_947483025.1 Chloroflexota bacterium
GACTCTTGGAGTGGAACGACAAGTACCTCTTTGCAAAGTTCGGCATTGCCGAAGATGGCCGACCGGTGCTCAGCATCGAGTTGCGTGCTGAGCAGGCAACGGAGAGCGATCTTGTTGAGGCACTCGCCCGTACCGTGTTGATCGCCGACCGCCTCCTCGATGAGACCGCCGCATGGATCTGGATCGGGGGCCGAATCCCCGCCGATGACGGTTCCCCGCGCCGGAACCAGCCCCTTTTGCACGCCGTCCCCGATCTCGCCGATCGTCTGGAGGGGTAGCCTCCGACCGCTCGCCGCAGGGCTATGCTTCGCCTATGGCTGAACTTGATCGCCCCACGCGACCCGTCCCGCGGCCGCTTCCTGCGCTCCTCACCGGCGAGAACGCCGACGTCTACTTCTTGCGCTCCGAACGCGTCTTGGCTGGGGAGGGGCGTAATCCAGTCGTAACGATGGAGGTCTTCTGCCGCCGTGCCGGCGCCACCCTCTGCGGCATCGATGAGGCGAAGGGGCTCCTCTCCCTTGCACTCGAAGCAGATGCCGCCGCTGGCAACGCAGCAGTCTGGGCGCTGAAGGATGGCGATCTCATCGAGGCGAAAGAGGTCGTCTTACGCATTCGCGCGCCATATCAGTCAATTGCACGCTTTGAGACGGCGTATTTGGGAATGATGGCGCACGGCACCGGGTGGGCGACCGCAGCGCGCGCCATCGTCGATGCTGCTGCGCCAACGCCAGTGATCGCCTTCGGCGCGCGGCACGTGCATCCAAACATTACGGATCGTCTCGACTACGCCGCGATCATCGGCGGTGCAGCCAGCGCCTCGACGACGGCGGGGAGTTCGCGAGCTGGACGATTGCCCGTGGGCACCATGCCACATGCGCTCGTCCTCATTTACGGCGACACCGTCGAAGCCGCACTCGCCTTTGACCGTCAGATTGAGCCTGAGGTTCCACGCATCGTGCTGGTTGACACCTTCCGTGATGAGAGCGAAGAGTCGGCGCGCGTTGCTGCAGCACTGGGGAGCAAACTTGGTGGCGTACGCCTTGATCGCGCGAGTGAACTTGGTGGGGTAACTCCCGCCCTCGTTGCAGAGGTGCGCGCCGCTCTCGACGCCGCCGGCGCAACGGCGGCGCAGATCGTCATCTCGGGTGGCCTCTCGCTGGAGCGCATCGCCGAATTCAAGGCGGCAGGGTCACGCGTGGACACCTATGCCGTTGGGAGTGCGATTTCGGGCGTTCGGCCGATCGACTTCACCGCGGACATTCACGAGATCGATGGGCAGCCGATCGGGAAGCGCGGGCGACCCTCGGGGGTCACCGCATCGCCGCGGCTCCGCGAGGTGGATCTGGCCGCCTGGCGTGCCGCCCTTACCCCTGCAACGCGCTAGGATCTGGCGGTGAGTCTGACCATTGAAACCCCAGGAGCCGAGGCCCGAGATGTCTTGACGCAAGTCGAGGCTGCCGCCCGTGCCGCCGCCGTTTCCGATGTGCGCTACGCGCTCCGACTCGACCTCGCCGCGAACGCGGCAACCTTCCGTGGGCACATCGTTACGCGCTTCTCCCTCGCCGCTGGACATGCTGGGCCGATCTTCCTCTGCTTCCGCGGACGCACCATCCACAGCCTCACGCTCAACGGGGTGGCCATCGGCTCTCCTGATTGGAACGGCTATCGCCTCACCCTCCCAGCCGCCCAGCTGAAGGCGGGCGCCGAGAACCTCCTCGAGGTTGCGTATGAGAACGCCTACGACACCGGTGGTGATGGTGTCTTCCGCTTTATCGATCCCGAAGATCAGGCCGAATACGTCTACACGAACTTTGAGCCATACGAGGCGCATCGCATGGCGCCACTCTTCGATCAGCCAGACATAAAGGCAAAGCTCTCGTTGACGGTCGCCGCCCCCGCCGCCTGGCAGGTCTTTGGCAATGGTGCGGAGACCGCGGCGAGCCCCGAAGGCGCTAGCGGCACACTGCACACCTTCGCCGAGACTCCGCCGCTTGCGAGTTACCTCTTTAGCTTTGCCGCGGGGCCATTCGTTGGGCGACGCTTCGAGGTGGCGATTCCAGGCCGAGCGACCCCGGTGCAGGTTGGCCTCTGGTCGCGTGGCTCACTAGAGAAATACCTCTCGTACGACCTGTTCGAAAAGATGACGAGCCAAGCGTTCACCTACTTCGGCGATCTCTTCGGTCGCGAATACCCGTTCGAGAAGCTCGACCATGTCTACTGCCCAGAGTTCAACGTTGGCGCCATGGAGAACGTCGGCCTCATCACCTACACCGAGCGCTACATCTTCCTGAGCACGCCGACCCCAAGCGACCTGACCGACCTTGCCGAGGTCGTCTTCCACGAGATCGCCCATATGTGGTTCGGCAACCTGGTCACGATGCGCTGGTGGGACGACCTCTGGCTCAACGAATCATTCGCCACCTACGCCGCTGCCCTCTGCCTCACCGAAGGATCGGAACACACGACCGCCTGGCAGGAGTTCAACGTGCAGCTCAAGCGTTGGTCGCTCGTTGAAGACGACTCGCCAACGACGCACCCAATCGCGGGCACCGTTGCCGACACGGACCAGACCTTCTTGAACTTTGACGGCATCACCTACGGCAAGGGTGGTGCGGTGCTCAAGCAGCTTGGAGCGCGGCTTGGACGCGCCGGATTCTCGGCGGGCCTGCGCCTCCACTTCCAGCGACATGCGTTTGGCAACGCGACACTCGCCGAGTTCCTCGCCTCGCTCGAAGAGGGGAGCGGCGTTTCGCTCGCCGATTGGTCAGAACAGTGGCTGCGCACGAGCGGGCCGAACCGCCTCGGCGCCGTGGTCACCCCAGGTGCCAACGGCACCATCGGCAACCTGACCGTCACCCAAGAGGTGGTCTCGGGCGACAACGTGTTGCGTGAACACCTGCTGCGCGTCGCGCTCCTCTATCCGGGCGATGGACAGATAGTCGCCATTGAGCCACACGAAGCCTTGGTGACGGGGGCCCGCACCGATGTGCCGAGCGCCGCTGGCCGGCCGCTCCCGCTGGCGGTGATCCCAAACCATGACGACCTCGCCGTTGGCAAGCTTGGCCTCGACGAGGGAACGCTGCGCTTCGTCGAGACGCGGCTTGAGGCGATCCCTGACGGGCTCCTGCGTCAGCTCACCTGGATGGCGATCTACGAGCTCGTGCGCGATGGCCGCTACCCAGCGGCACGCTACGCGCAGTTGCTGATCGACCGCCTCCCGCACGAGGTTGATTCTTCGATTGTGCAGGGCGTGGTGGAGTCAACCCTTTATGGCCTTCTTCTGCGCTATCTCCCAGACGGGGAGCGCGAGCGTTGGGGGAGTCTCATCGTCGATGCCGCACGCGCCCGACTCGCCCGAGGCGGCAGCGAGGGGATGCGCATTGTCTGGTCGCGCGTCATGGTGATGGCCTCGGTCACGCCTCGCGATGTTGAGGAGACCTGGCAGGTTGCTGTGGGTGAGACGCCGCTCGACGGCGTTGAGATCGATCAGGATCATCGCTGGTCGCTGCTCGTACGCGCGGCCTCGTTTGGCGCACCGAACAGTGCGGAGCGCCTTGCAGCAGAGGCGCAGCGCGATCCGAGTGACCGCGGCGAACGTTCGCTCCTTGCCGCCGAAGTAGCAGCCCCAAATGTTGCAGCGAAGCGGGCAGCATGGGAGCGGATCCTTCGATCTGATGGGTATGGCAGCGTACGCAAGACACTTGCCGCCGCGAGTGGATTTGCTTGGCCGTGGCAGCATGAGCTGCTCGCCCCATATGTCACCCAGATCCCAACCGCGCTCCTCGCTCTCGGGTCAGCAGACGCAACGTTTGCGCGCGACCTGGTGACACGAAGTGCCTCCCTTGGGCTCTGGGGATCACCCGCATCCATGCTTGTCGCCGTTGATGCACTCCTCGCCAACATCGCCGACCCAGCGCATGGCATCCCGCCGGTTGATGCGGCACGGCTGCGACGATTCGCGCTGCTTGAGCGCGATGGCCTGATTCGCGTGTTGCGACAGCAGGGCACCAGCGGCAAGTGACCCCCTACCTCTCCGCCGCCACGAAGGCGGCAACGGCACGGCGCGCACTCCTCCTCTTGGCACTCCTTGCGCTCATCAGCGCCGGAACGATCATGGGCTACTTCTCCGTGCTCGACCTCGTTGCCATCAACCGGGCGACCGACGAGGACGCAACACGTGCATTTGGCACCGTGCGCACCGCAAACACACTCCTGCTCATCGCCATCCCAATCATTTGGCTCTTTCTGCTGCGTTGGTTGCGCGCAAGCCTGCGCAATGCCCATGCGCTGAACGCTCAGCACCCGGCGGTGGCGCTCGCCAACATTGACCGTGCCGTTCTGCTCTCTGCGCTCCCAGGGCCGCTCCTCGGAGAGCCTGGCCGGCTCCTGGTCAGGCACACCAGAAGCCTTGCCGAGGCACACGGCGGTACTGGTGCGTCGCGACCAAACGCCGATAACGGCTCTGCTCGCTGGGCGGGGCGACTCTCTCTCCTTGTCGCTCCACTTTGGATCGGAGGGTTGGTCACCTCCCACACGGATTCCGCTGCGATGATCTGGGTTGCTGCAGGCTGGGTAATCCTCTGCACAGTCGCCGTGCTGCTGCGCCAAGCGATCGCCAAGGTGCAGCTCAGCGAAGAGTTGCAGAGCGCACTTTTGACGGCAGAGCAGGTCGCCCGCGCGCGTACGGCGCGATAGCGATGGTCGTGGCCACCCGCCGCCTTCTCCCCAAGAACGAGACCATCTTCACTGGCGCCATCGTCGCTAGCGCGCTGGTGCTCGCCCTTCGCGGCTGGCTCCTCTTTCGCAGCGGCGACAACATCCTGGCCTACGCCGTAGACCCAGGGGTAGCGGCTGCGGGAATCCTCGGAGAGCAGCTTGCTCTTGCCGTGCTCCGGCTGATCGCGGTCATTCTTGATGTTGCCGCTGGCCTCGCGATCATCGGTTGGATTGCGCGCCTGCAGCACGAGGAGATCATCACTGCGGGGGAGCGGAGGCTCGCACTCCTTGTTGGCGCCCTCCCGTGGACCCCACTTCTCCTCGCGCAATCCATCGCCGCGCCGCCGGTGGCGATCTTGGTTTTTGCTGGGCATGCGGTGTGGGTTGGGTTAGCGGCAGTCATCCTGATGCGCGC
>CANKMK010000055.1 GCA_947483025.1 Chloroflexota bacterium
CCTCATACCCAATATGGATCTCCTCGTTGGAGTCGTTCAGGGTGGCGTACGTGATCTTCAACTTCTCAGCCATGGGTCCATCCTTACTTGTGCGGCGCACATGCGGTGCGCCATCGCGCAGAGTCTACCGCGCGGCGGCGGCCCGGCACGAGGGGCAGCGCCCTTGGAGCGAGAGGTGGTCAAGGTCGGCGGCGTAGCCGGTGGCCCGCTCAATCGCCACGAGGATCGGCTTCGCAGCTTCGGCATCAAGTTCCACCTCGGCGCCGCACCCCTGGCAGTGCACGTGCCCGTGCGCGACGACCTCTTCTAGGTGGTAGGTCTCTCGCCCATCGACTCCGTGGTGATGCGTGGCAAACCCCAGCTCTTCAAGAAGATCAAGCGTGCGATACACGGTGGAAGGGGTGGCCGAAGGATCAGCCGCACGCACGCGCTCCACCAGTTCGGCCCCGGTCGCATGGCCGTCGGAGGCGGCGAGCACGTCGGCGATCAGCTGCCGCTGCTCGGTCCAGCGCTGACCACGCGCCTGCACCGCCGCCTGGAGGCGGGTGGCGAGCGTCTCTTTCGGTTCGGGTGCTGTAGCCATCTCGGGCAGGATACGGGATGGCTTATTGCAACGTGTTGCGATAGACTCTCCTCCTGGCCCAGCGGTCGAAGCTGGCCTGAAGGAGGCTCTATGTATCCCCAGCTCCACATCCCTGACGGGTTCCTCTCACCACAGATCTCCCTCCTGCTCTGGCTTGCGACGGCCGTGTTGATCGGGGTCGCCGTACGTAGAACCGGTCGTGCCGACGTGCGCAAGATCGCCTCCCAGCCAATCTTGATGGGGGTGCTCGGCGCATTCATCTTCGCGGCGCAGATGTTCAACTTCCCCGTTGCCACAGGCACCAGCGGCCATCTACTCGGCGGAGTTCTCGCCGGATACCTGCTCGGCCCGTGGGCCGGCACGATTGTCATGGCGACGGTGATTGGCATCCAGGCGCTCCTCTTTCAGGATGGTGGCCTCTTGGCACTCGGCGCGAACATTTTCAACATGGGGATCATCGGCACACTCGGCGGCTCCTTTGTTGCTCGCGGAATCGGCATGGCGCTCGGCGGTAGTCGCAGTGCATCGATTCTTGGTGCAGGAGCCGCTTCATGGCTTGCCGTCGTTGCAGCTGCGGGATTCACCACACTGCAACTTGGCCTTTCCGGCACCACTGATGTTTCGATTGGTCTACCCGCCATGCTCGGTGTGCATGCGCTGATTGGCATTGGTGAGGCGCTCATCACTGTTGCTGCGCTCACGTTTATTGCACAGACGGCTCCAGACATTTTGGCGGGCGTTGCCGCGCCGTCAAAGGCATCCCCCGTTCGTCGACTCATTACTGGGGTGGTGATCGCAGGTGGGGTTGCCACCCTTGCGAGCCTCTTTGCATCAACTGACCCAGATGGTCTCGAGGCTATTGCGAAGCAGCTTGGATTCATACACGCAGGTGCGGGGACACCATTTGAACTCTTCCCCGATTACACCATTCCCGGCCTTGATGGTGGCGCATCGACCATCGTCGCTGGTGTTCTCGGGATCATCGTGGTGATTGGCGTGCTGTTCGCACTCGGACGCCTCGCGCGGAGTCGAGCACAATCATGATCGCTGAACCGCGCGGCGTTGGACGAGACGCGCGCGCTGCAGTGATTACCACGCTTGCGTTTGTCATCGCGGTCGCACTGCTGCCGCCGGGCTCATATCTGGCACTGCTCTTTGCCTGGCTGCTGCTGGCATTTGCTGGTGCGCTGCTGGGGATCGCCCCAGGGCGCCTCGCGCGGCGCGGCCTCGTTGCGCTGCCATTCGTGGTCGCCGCAGTACCGATTGTGTTCTTGCGGAGTGACGAGCTGCTCTGGGCTGGAACCGTCGGGCCGCTCACCCTGCAGGTCTCGGGTGCGGGACTGCGCATCGCGTTGACCGCACTCCTCAAGGCGTGGATCAGCGTTCAGGCATCCGTTCTGCTCCTGGCGCTCGCAAGTGCCCCCGCAATTGTCACGGCCCTCCGTCGCATGCGACTCCCCGACGTCATCGCCACCAGTGCAGGCCTGACGATCCGCTACCTCGAGCTGCTTCGTGACGAGGCGCGACGGATGCTCCGCGCCCGCACCGCACGCTCCGCAAGCCCCGTGGGTGTGGGGCGAGAGCGAATTGGCGGAAGCATCTCGTGGCGCGCCCGCACAACCGGAAGCCTTGTTGGTTCGCTCTTCTTGCGGGCCTACTCCCGAGCGCAGCGCATCGAAGAGGCCGCCGCCTCTCGTGGGGCGACCGGCTCACTCTCCATCGGCACCCTCCCGCCCGCCGACCCACGCCTCACGCTCAAACTCATCGGGGTGCTCTTGTTGGTGCTCACCCTCACCCTCTGTGGCGCGTTGCTGCCGCGACTGTAGGCTGAACGAATGACGGAACAGCACGAACACCCGCACACGCATCCAGGGCTTCCGGTGCCGCACAGCCATGGGCATGACCATGCGCACGATGCGCCGCTTGCACCAACAGGCGACGGCACGATCGCCATCTCGCATCTGCACTTTCGCTACCCCGATGGGACCGAGGCGCTCCGCGGTATGGACCTCTTGATCGCGGGCGGTGAGAAGGTTGCGCTGCTCGGACCGAACGGTGCGGGGAAGAGCACCTTGATGCTGCACCTCAACGGGATCCACCGCCCGACGCATGGCACCGTGCACGTGGCGGGGATGCAAGTGTCAAACGAGTCAATCGGCCGCGTACGCGCTGAGGTCGGACTCGTCTTTCAGGATCCCGATGATCAGCTCTTCAGCCCAACCGTTTGGGATGACGTTGCGTTTGGCCCCACCCACATGGGCCTCACCCCGGGCGCAATTCACGATCGCGTCGAGGTCGCACTTGCCGCCGTTGGCGCACTCGACTTGGCGCAGCGTGCGCCGATGCGCCTCTCCATCGGTCAGCGCAAGCGTGTCGCCCTTGCCACCGTCCTTGCCATGAATCCAAGCATCTTGGTGTTCGACGAACCATCGGCTGGACTTGACCCACGTGGTCGACGCGAACTCATTGAGTTGTTGCAGTCACTCACGCAGACGCTCATCGTCAGTACCCATGACCTTGAGTTGGCGCGCGCCGCATTCCCCCGCAGCATCGTGGTTGATCGCGGCGTGATCGTGGCTGACGGATCAACGAGCGAGATTCTGGCGAATCGCGAGCTGCTGCTCGCGCACGGACTCGCCTAAGACTTCGCCCCTTTAGCGCGCGCCGCGCGCAGCGCCGCGATCCGATCGCGCAGTTCCACCTCTGCTCCACTCCCCGACGGCGAATAGAAACGCTTCGACGCGATCTCGCGCGGCAGATACTCCTGGTCGACATCGAACGGTTCACCAACAGCGTGTGGTGACTGATAGGTTTTTGCCGCTGCGCGCAGATGGCCAGGGACTGGGAGTTGACCGCCCGTTGCGATCTGTTCACGAGCCGCAGCGAGCGCCTCGCCGGCGCGCGGCGACTTCGGCGCACTCGCGAGATAGGTGACCGCTTGCGCGAGCGCCCAATCGCACTCCGGTGATCCGGCGAGCTCGACGACCTGTGCTGCGGCTGCGGCAAGCGGAAGTGCTGCGGGATCAGCGTTGCCAACATCCTCTGACGCGGAGACCAGCAGTCGGCGTGCAATCACGCGCGGATCTTCGCCCCCTTCAAGTGCAGTCGCGAGCCACCAGATCGCCGCGTCAGGATCGTTACCGCGAATGCTCTTGATCAGCGCGGAGGTGACGCCGGACTGGTCGTACGGAAGGCTTCGATCTTGTGCGGCGAGGAGTACTTCGCGCGGCGTGATCTCCTTGCCATCCGCCGTCATCAGGGCGGCCATCTCTAAGAGAGTAAGGAGTCGGCGCGCATCACCCGATGCGTAGCCGACCAACTGTCGGCGCGCGTCGGCATCAACCTGTATCGCTCCGTTAAAGCCGCGGGGATCCGAAAGCGCGCGGTCCAGCAGCGCCTCCAGGTCGTCGCTGCTGAGCGGGGCGAGGCGGAAGGTGCGCATGCGCGAGAGAAGCGCCGGCGAGATGGCGCGTGGCGGTGCCTCGGTCGTTGCGCCAACCAAGATGATCGTCCCCGCCTCCACATGTGGCAGGAGGGCATCTTGCTGGGTGCGCGAGAAGCGATGTAGCTCATCGATGAAGAGCAGGGTCTGCTCGCCATGCTCACGACGCTCGATCGCTGCTGCGACCGCCTTGCGGACCTCGGCAACGCCGTCACTCGTTGCAGAGAGACTCGTTGGGACCGCCTTCAGTGATGTCGCGATGACAGCGGCGAGAGTGGATTTACCGCTCCCGGGTGGTCCCCAGAGCAAGAGCGAGGGCGCCTCGCCGCGCTCAATAAGTCGGCGCAGTGGCCCACCTGGACCTACCAAGGCCACCTGCCCCACCACCTCATCAAGGGTCGATGGGCGCATCCGCGCGGCAAGGGGCTGCGCCGGTGCGAGGCCACCAAGGAGCGTTGCCTTCTCTTTCATTCCACTGATCATCGCACCCTTCACGCCGCTCTCGGGTACGCTTGCCCAACTGATGCCCGATTTTTCTGAACTAGGACTTGCCCCCGAACTCCTACGAGCCGTCGCTGACGAGGGGTACACCGAACCGACCCCAATTCAAGCCCAGGCGATTCCGCACGTCCTTCAGGGCCGCGACCTTCTCGGCGCCGCCCAGACGGGAACGGGGAAGACTGCCGCATTCGTTCTGCCGATCTTGCAGCTGCTCAAGCCGATGTCCTCCACCTCACCAAGCCCTGCACGCCATCCGGTGCGAGCGCTCGTCCTCACGCCAACGCGCGAGCTTGCCGTGCAGATCTCGGAGAGCGCGGCGACCTATGGCCGACATCTGCCACTGCGCAGCGGCGTCGTGTACGGCGGCGTGCCGATGCCACCACAGCAGAAGATGCTCCTCGCCGGACTCGAGATCCTCATCGCAACGCCGGGCCGACTCCTCGATCACGCCAACTCCAAGACGGTGAATCTCTCGCAGGTGTCGATCCTCGTGCTCGATGAGGCCGACCGAATGCTCGACATGGGTTTCATGCCCGACCTGAAGCGCATCCTCGCCATGATTCCAAAGC
>CANKMK010000056.1 GCA_947483025.1 Chloroflexota bacterium
GCAGAGGATGTCAGGGATCACCATGGCGCCGTTCGCGAACAAGATGTCGTCCGCCTCTGGCGTCGTTGGTCCGTTCGCCGCCTCGGCGACGATCTTCGTCTTGATCTTCCCCGCATTCTCCGCGGTGATCTGATTCTCAAGCGCCGCTGGAATGAGTACGTCGCAGGCGATCTCCAAGATTGCCTGATTGCTCACTGGTGTAGAGCCAGCAAAGCCGACGACACTCCCCGTCTTCTTCTTGTGCGCATCAACGGCGTCAAGGTCAAGACCGGCTGGGTTGTGAATGCCGCCGCTGCTGTCGGAGACGGCGATCACCTTCGAGCCGAGCTCGCTGATCAGTCGCGCTGCGATGGATCCGGCGTTGCCGTACCCCTGCACCACGACCGTAGCGCCCTTCAAGTCAAGGTTGATCTTGCCGGCCGCTTCGCGAATGCAGAAGACTGCACCACGCGCGGTCGCCTCGTTGCGACCCTTCGAGCCACCGAGTGCGATTGGCTTACCGGTGACGACACCTGGAACGGTGTAGCCAACGTGCATCGAATAGGTGTCCATCATCCAGGCCATCGTCTGGCTGTTGGTGTTCACATCGGGCGCCGGAATATCGGACTCTGGCCCAATGATGACGGCGATTTCGGTTGTGAAGCGTCGGGTGAGGCGCTCGAGTTCGCCGAGCGACAGCTTCTTCGGATCAACGGTCACGCCACCCTTGCCGCCGCCGTAGGGAAGATCCATCACTGCACACTTCCACGACATCCACATAGAGAGGGCCTTCACCTCGTCGATGTTCACGTCCTGGTGGAAGCGGATGCCGCCCTTCGCGGGGCCACGTCCGAGGTTGTGCTGCACGCGGTGCCCCTCGAAGACTCGGGTGCTGCCGTCATCCATGCGCACAGGGAAGTGCACGGTGAGCTGTCGGCGTGGCTCGCGCAAGACGGCGGCAATGCCGGAATCGAGGCCGAGCCGCTTTGCGGCAAGGTCAAACTGCTGCTGCGCAACTGCCCAGGCGCTCTTCTGTGAACTCATCGTTGTGCACCTCTCCTCTGCCGCCCTGGCGGGTGCCTGGCGGCCGCCGTGCGGCGATCTCCCCAACCCTACAACGCGCCCAAAAAGGGCGTTGCGCGCAGGTTGCGGCGTGCTCCCGCCCGTGCGGCGAGGTGCGGTTTTGTGGCTAAGCGCGGATCAGCGCGACGCCGAGACCCTTCGGGCCGGTGTGTGGGCCGATGGCCGCACCCGCGCGAACGATCCCAGGTTTCAAGGCGGCAATCTCAGGGAACCGAGCGCAGACCTCATCGCGGAACGCCTCGATGTCCGGCGCCTCGGAGTGCAGCATGGTCAGCTCCTGAATTGGTGCTGCGCTGATCAGCTCCATGAAACGCTCGCGCGCCTTCGCCGAGGTTCGTGGCTTATCGAGCGTCACGACCTCGCCATCAATGATGTCGATGATCGGCTTCACGGAGAGGAGCCCGCCAATCGCCGCTCGCGCTGGGCTAATGCGGCCGCCGGCCTTCAAGTAGTCGAGCGAGTCGAGGAAGAAGATGACGTGCGTCTTTGGAATGAGCTCACCGAGCTCGGCGACAATCTGTGGCGCCTTCCAGCCCTCTTCAGCGCGGTGATAGGCGCGCGCAACGAGCAACCCTTCGGCCGCCGACGCAGTCGCTGTGTCAACGAGATGAATGTTCTTCGACTGTGGATGATCCGCTGCCGCAATCTCGGCGTTCCGATACGTCGCCGAAAGCTTTGACGCGACATGGATTGAGACGATCTCGCCGGCGCCACCAGCAAACGCCTTGTCATACGCCGCGGTAAAGGCGGCGGGTGGCGGCGCTGCGGTCTTTGGGAACGGTGCGCCTGGCGCAGTGAGTCGCTTCCAGAACTGATCCATGGAGAGCTCCTCGTTCACCTTGAAGCTCTCTGAGCCGAAGGAGACGATGACCGGGACGATGGTGATTCCGAGCTTCTTCGCGGCATCAGGTGGAATGTCCGATGCGCTGTCGGTAATGATTGCAACCGTTGACTTCACCATGGTGGCTCCCCCTCCCTGCATGCGTGCGGGCAGGTCGCCCTCACGTCTCCTTGATTCTATCGGTGCCGATCAGCCGTGCGTGCGGTGTTGCCCAGGGGCGCTCGGCAGCAGGATTTCGTGCTCAACGCGGCGCAGGATAAGTAGGAAGGTGCCTGCAACCACGAGGAATCCGAGGGTGGCGTAGACCAGGCCATCGACCCCATAGGTAAGGGCCAAGTCGCCCGCAATCTTCACGCCAATCACCTGGCCGAGGCCAAGGAAGATCGAATAGAGGCCCATCACTGCGCTGCGATCGGTGTGATAGCGCTCAGAGACGTCGGCCAAGAAGCCGAGCGCGGCGGGTGTCGCGCCGGCGATGAAGAACATCGAGGCGCAGAGGATGACGAAAAGGAGGGCGATCAACGGCAGCTCGTTCCCCGAGAGCCGATTGATGGTGAAGATGGCGGCCATCGCAACGATGAAGGCGATCAGGCCCAGCAGCAGCATCGTGGTGCGGCGGAAGTTGGCGAAGCGATTCCCCCAGAAGAAGAGGCCGACGCCGCCAATGAGCGCGACGAAGGCGAAGGCGGAGGTAACGACCACAAAGTCGAATCCGGTCAACAGGAACTGACCCGGGAGATTGACCGTCTCATCACCGAGCAGCAGGTTGAGCCCCTGCGGGACCCAGACGCCAATGATCGCGTTGATGGAGACCCACGTCGGCACGAAGAGCAGGATCCCGCGCTGGCTAAAGAGCTTGGCGTACTTTCGCAGGCGATTCTCTGTCTGATGAGTAGGCACCGCATGTTCGTCTTTCACGCCATACGCGAAGAAGAGGAGGGCGAGGACGTAGATCACTCCGTTCACCGCAAAGGCGGCTGGCCCGAAGATTGCCCAAAGGGGGCCCGCCAGTGCAGTACCCGCAACGAGAAGTCCACCGAGCGTCGCGACTTCGAAGAGGGTGACGACGCGGCCCCTGAGGGCGGCGTCGTGACTTGTCTTCGCCGCGACGTACGACAGGATCGAGGGGACACTGGCCGCCGTGGAAGCGCCTTCAAGGAGGCGCGTACCAATCAGGAGCGGGATTGTCATAGAGAACGGCGTCATGATGACGGCCGCGAGGCCGAAGAGTGGCCCAAGCAACATCACCGGCTTTCGTCCGATGCGGTCGGCGATGATGCCGAAGATTGGGGAGCCGAGCAGCTCGGTGACATAGAAGGCAAGCGTGATCGTCGCAAGGTCAACCGGAGTAATGGTCACGGAACCAGTTGAATTGAGGTACTTGTTCCAGACGATCAGCAGCGCGCCCGTGGTCCCCGTTGCGGTTCGCAACGTCAGGGTGCCGAGGAGCAGAGCCTTCATTGATCCAGTCACCTAGCCAGCATACGGGTTCCCGCCTTCGGCGGTCGGTATACTCCGCCCATGCCAACCAACGTCGCCCAGTCGTATCCCTACAAGCGCGAGAGCGAGGCAGAGCGTGCCGCCGCCATCGCGGCGACCCTGTCCGCCCGCGAAGGGCTCGCCGAGAAGCTCAGCGCCGAGGCGCTCCCCTACGACGGTGCCGATGGCGATGAGGCGTGGGCCTGGCGCTGCCGCACGGTCGGCTGCCCAGGGGTGCTCCACACCGCCGGCTATGCCCGCGAGAAGCGCGCCATCGTGGCCCTCTGTGATGGCTGCGGCCTGATCGCCCTTCGATAGATGAGCGGCGAGCGCGTTCCCGAGATCGTGCCGATCAGCTCGGCCAGCAAGCCGACGCAGGTAGAGATCGTTGGTGACCGTATTCGCATCGCCTCCCTCGAGGTGGTCGATCGCGCCCTCGCTGGCTTCCTGGAGAGCCGCTCGCCCGAGGATCGTGCCGAAACAGTCGAGCGCGCGATGCGTGTTGGCTTGATGGCGCTGCAGAGCGCTAGTGGCTCTATTGATGTGGATCATGTGCGCCGCGCCTTCGACAAGTTGCTCACCGATGCCGGCGAGTCGAACAAGAAGGCGACCGCCGAAGTTGAAGAGATTTTGCGCAAGACCTTTGCGAACGAGGGTGGCGCACTCCCCGCGACCCTGGAGCGCTTCCTCGGCGACAAGGGGGAGCTCGCGCTCTTCACCAAGGACCTCTTTGACGAGAACCGCCGCGATTCAGCGCTCGGCAAGCTGAACACCATTCTTGGGACCTACTTTGATGGCGACGCCAGCAAGCTCGCCCACCTGCTGGACCCAACGCGCGAGGCGTCGCCACTGAGCGGCTTCCGTGCCGAGATCGCCAAACGCTTCGACGATGTGTTGCTGAAGATCGTGGAGCTTGATGCGTCGCAGAAGGCGGCGAAGGGCGAGCGCAAGAAGGGAACGGCGAAGGGTGCCGACTTTGAGTCGCGCGTCATCGCCGAATACACGGAACTGCTGCGCGCCACCAACGACGAGATCGAAGGGACGGGTGGCGTTACTGGCGCGGTCCCCGACTCCAAGAAGGGTGACGCAGTGATCACCATCAACGGCCGCGACGCCTCCGCAAGCGTTCTCCGCATTGTGGTTGAGGTAAAAGACAAGGCGATGACAGGGCCTGCCATTGAGAAGGAGCTCGCCGAGGCGCGTGAGAATCGCAAGGCCGAGATCGCCCTGATGGTCTTCAGCGAGGCGGCGGCTCCCGCAGGCGCTTCGCCATTCGTTATTAGTCGCCACGGCGTCTACTGCGTGGTTGACCCTGAGGCTCCCGACGTCGCGATCCTCGAGGCGGGCTACCGACTCGCACGCATCTCCGCACTAATCCGCGCCAAGTCGGAGGGGAGCGGCGCTGACCTGTCTGCCGTAAAGGATGCGATCGACGCGCTGCGTAGCCGACTCGACTCCGTAAAGGAGATCAAGAAGACCCTCACCGCGATCGACTCCACGACCGAGAAGGCGCGCGACGAGCTCGACGCCCTCCGCGCCGCAATCGTCACCGAGATCGATCGCATTGAAGAGCAGGTACGAGCGAGCACCGCCGCCGCTCACGGGCGGTGAGTAAGGCGATCGCCGACTGGCGGCGATTCCTCACCGGCCGCTACGCCGCCTTCCGCACCCTCGCCGTCTCCGACGCCATCGCCGTCGCGCTGAAC
>CANKMK010000057.1 GCA_947483025.1 Chloroflexota bacterium
AAGAGTCGAACGAGGTCGAGCACTTAGGCGTCCAACAGGGTCTTGAAGACGGCTCCCAGTTGCGCTGCGTCGCCGCGCCCCTTGCTCGCCTTCATCGCCTGGCCAACCAAGAAGCCCATCGCCTGCTGCTTCCCCGCCTTCCAGTCGGCGAGCGCCTGCGGATTCGCGGCGAGCACCTCTGCTGCAAGCGCTTTGAGCGCACCGTCGTCACTGATCTGCCCAAGGCCGCGCTCAGCGATCGCCGCGCGCACATCAAAGCTGCCACCCAAAAGCTCGGCGAAGAGTTCTTTCCCGGTGGTGCCATTGATCTCCTTACGAGAGACGGCGCCGATCAGCGCGGCGAACTGCACCGGATCTGGCTCAGCGGCCCCCTCGTTTGCTGCCCGGAGATACTCGCCCGTCACCCAGTTGGCGAGCGTCTTCGCATCGATCGTTGCATCGGCGGCACGTGATGCCTCAAAGAGTGCCGCGGCCCGAGGTTCACCAACCAAGACGGCGGCGTCGTATTCAGAGAGCGCGAGCTGCTCCACATAGCGCGCCCGTCGGGCGGAAGGAATCTCGGGGATGCTCGCGACAATGCCCGCGAGCCAGGTTGGCTCAATGGTGAGCGGTGGTAGATCTGGTTCAGGGAAGTAGCGGTAGTCGTGCGAGTTCTCTTTGGCGCGCATCGTGTAAGTGGTCTCGCTCGACTCATCCCAGCCGCGCGTCTCCTGGGTGATGGATCCACCTGCCTCGAGAATCGCGGCCTGCCGCGCGATCTCAAAGGCGATCGCCTTCTCGACAGAGCGGAAGGAGTTCATGTTCTTCACCTCGGTGCGCGTGCCGAACGGTGCATCCTCGCTCGGGCGAATCGAGACATTCGCCTCGACGCGCATCTGCCCGTTCTCCATCTCCGCATCGGCGGCCCCGATCGTGCGCAGCAAGAGGCGGAGCTCCTCGGCATAGCGACGGGCCGTCTCTGCATCACGAATATCTGGCTCGGTCACGATCTCGAGGAGTGCGACGCCGGAGCGGTTGTAATCGATGAGGCTGGAGCGCTTCCCATCACTCCCCTTCTCGTGGCGTAGGCGGGCCGTGTCCTCTTCGAGATGCGCGCGGCGAATGCGCACGCGGCTCGTTCCGGCGCTCGTGGTTACTTCGATGGTGCCGTGCTCAGCGAGTGGGAAGTCGAGCTGACTGATCTGGTAGCCCTTCGGGAGGTCTGGATAGAAGTAGTTCTTGCGATCCCAGATCGTGGTGGCCGGCGCAGCGGCTCCGATCGCTGCGCCAACGGCGAGCACCTTCTCGATGGCCGCCTTGTTCGGCACTGGGAGTGCGCCAGGGAGGCCGAGGCAGGTTGGGCAGGTCTTGCTGTTCGGCAGATCGCCCTCGGCAGGAATTGCGCACGGGCAGAACATCTTCGTCACCGTGCGGAGCTGCACGTGCACCTCGATGCCGATCACCGCATGCCAGGTCATGCTGCTACCCCGCGTGCCTTGGCAACGAATCGGCCGATGCGTACCAGTGCCTCACGTAGGTTCTCTTCCGAGGTGGCGTAGCAGATGCGCACATGGCCAACGCCACTCGCACCGAACGAAGATCCCGGAATTACCGCGACGCGCTCCTCGGTGAGAAGTCGCTCGGCGAACTGCTCGTCAGTGAGCCCCGTTGAGCGAATGTCAGGGAAGGCGTAGAAGGCACCCTGTGGCGCGCCGGTTGGTAGGTTGAGGGCGGCGAGACCATCGAGCACGATGGTCCGGCGTCGCGCGTAGGCCGCGCGCATCTCTTCAAGGGCAGGCTCGCCATTCGTCAGCGCCTCGAGCGCTGCATCTTGCGCAATCGTTGGGGCGCTCATGATCGCGTACTGGTGAATCTTGACCAGGCCGGCAACGATCTCCTTCGGTGCACAGAGGAAGCCGACGCGCCAGCCAGTCATGGCGTAGGACTTCGAGAAGCCACCGATCAGGATGGTGCGTTCGCGCATTCCTGGATAGGCCGACATGGCGCGGTGCGCCGGTCCCTCGTAGACGAGTCGGTCATAGATCTCATCGCTGATCACCACCAGGTCTCGTGCCACGGCGATTTTGGCGAGCGCCTCGCGGGTCGGCTCGTCGAGGGTAGCCCCCGTTGGATTTGCTGGGTAGCCAAGGAAGAGCGCCTTCGCGCCGGCGGCCGCGGCATCTACCGCGTCAGCGTGGAGGCGCCAGTTATCGCTAGCGCTTGTCGGCACAGGCACCGCGGTGCCGCCCGCAAAGACCACCGCAGGGAGGTAGGCAACGTACGACGGCTCTGGCAGCACGATGCGGTCACCCGCGCCGATAACTCCGCGTACGGCGAGGTCGACCGCCTCAGAGGCGCCGATCGTCACGATGATCTCGCTCTCGGGGTCGTAGGAGACGCCTGAGCGCTCCTGGATCTTGGCGGCAATGGCGCGGCGCAACTCAATGGTTCCGTAGTTGGAGGTGTAGTGCGTGCGCCCTGCGCGGAGGCTCGTCACCGCTGCCTCCACGATGTGTGCCGGCGTGTCGAAGTCGGGCTCCCCTACTCCGAGGCTGATCACGTCGCTCATGGTTGCGGCGATGTCGAAGAAGCGTCGAATGCCAGAGGGCGGCACCGCGTGGACACGATCGGCGAGTGCGCGCTTCGCAAAGTCGCTCATGCCGCACCTCCACCGAGCTTCGCGAGGTCATGCGGTGCGACTGCGCGCCATGCTGCAGTTGCCGTGAGTGCCTCGTAGCCAGCCGAGATGCTGAGAAGTTCGGCCTCTGACCATGGCTTGCCGATCAGCTGCAAGCCCACCGGAAGGTCTTCAGAGAGGCCGCAGGGAATGCTCACCCCTGGAAGGCCCGCCATGTTCGCTGGCAGGGTGCAGGCATCGGCGAGATACATGGAGACCGGATCGCTCATCTTTGCACCGAACTTCCAGGCAACCTGCGGGCTGGTTGGCGCCACGATCGCATCGAATCCGGCCGCCCAGATTCGATCAAAGTCGCGCGCGATCAGGGTGCGCACCTTCTGTGCCTTCACGTAATAGGCGTCGTAGTAGCCCGCAGAGAGCGCGTAGGTGCCGAGCATGATGCGGCGGCGCACCTCTGGGCCAAAGCCGCGACCGCGTGTCTCGAGATACCCGTTGAGCAGGTCTCCACCGCCGTGCTTCGATGCGCCGTACCGAATCCCGTCGTAGCGGGCGAGGTTTGCCGAGGCCTCCGCAGGCGCAACGATGTAGTAGGTCGCAAGCGCGTGCTCGGTCGTTGGGAGGCTCACCTCTTCCACGATTCCACCCGCTGCCTCGAGTGCGGCAACAGCATCGCGTACCGCGCGTTCAACGCCTGGCTCCATACCCGCAACGAAATACTCCTTCGGCAGGGCGAATCGCTTGCCACGAATGGCAGACGCCGCGGCATCGCCGCTCGGAAGGTTCAGCAGCGCCGCATCAATGGGACTGCGCGAGCTGGTGGCGTCATGCGCATCGGCACCAGCGATCGCGTGCAGCAGAAGTGCTGCGTCCTGCGCCGTGCGCGCAAATGGCCCGACCTGATCCAGCGACGAGGCGAAGGCGACGATGCCGTACCGCGAGACGCGACCGTACGTTGGTTTGATTCCGACGATGCCGGTGAGACTCGCTGGCTGGCGAATAGAGCCGCCCGTGTCGGTACCGATCGAGAGCGGCGCATGGAATGCGGCCACAGCGGCCGAAGAGCCGCCCGAAGATCCGCCTGGTACACGGTCAATGCCCCATGGATTCACCGTCTTCTTGTAGGCGGAGAACTCCGTCGATGAGCCCATGGCGAACTCATCCATGTTGGTCTTGCCGAGAATGACGGCACCCGCATCTTTCAACCGGGCGGCAATCGTGGCGTCATATGGGCTGACGTATCCCTCAAGAATGCGTGAGCCCGCAGTGGTGGGTGTCCCGGTGAGGTTGACGAGATCCTTTAGCGCGACGGGGACGCCGAGGAGCGGTGGGAGTGCGTTGAGCGCTTCTGTGCCAGCAGTACGCGCTGCCGCGTAGCGTGCATCGGCGCGGTCGGCCTCCGCGCGTGCCTCCTCCTGTCGCAGATGCAGCCACGCGCCAAGAACGCCATCCTCGCGCTCGATAGCGGCAAAGAGTTCGTCGGTGACGGCACGCGATGTTGCGGTGCCCGACTGGAACGCAGCGCGCAGCTCAGCTGCGGTTGCGCGGCGGAGGCTCTCCCCGCTCACCCGTCGGCCTCCTCAGAGAGGATCGCCTGCACGCGGACGAAGTCGCCGCTCCGTGCTGGTGCGTTCGCGAGGGCATCATCAACGGGGAGCGATGGCTCAGCAGTGTCCTCGCGCAGCGGCATCGCCTGAACGATCGTCTGTGCGCTCGGCGGCACGCTCGAGGTATCGACGTCGGCGAGGTGGGCCCACTGCTCAAGGATGAGGTTGAGGTCGCCTTGAAGCTTCCCTAGCTCGTCGCTGGTGAGCCCGAGGCGGGCAAGTGCTGCGACTCGTTCGACTTCGGCGCGGGTTAGATCGCTCATGCGGGAATCCTACCCGCCCGACGCCTCAACCCCCCAGGAGTGCGACGAAGCCCGCCTCATCCACGATGGTGATGCCCAACTTCTCGGCGGCCGCCCGTTTGGAGCCCGCCTTCTCCCCCGCCACGAGCAGCGTCGTCTTTGCGGTCACAGCATCGGCCACCGTACCCCCCGCTGCAGCGATGCGGTCCTGCGCCTCGCGTCGGCTCCAGCCCGTTGCCGTGAGGGTTCCCGTCACGACCACCACCTGCCCTGCGAGCGGACCACCCGCCACGCTTGGCGTGACGGCAGCGGGTACGGCAACGAGCCCAGCGTCAAACAGATCTTCGAGTGATTCGCCCGCCTGACCGGAGGCGAACGCGGAGACGATGCTCTCCGCAACCACCGCCCCAACCCCTGCGATGGCGGTGAACTCCTCGGCGGTCATTGAGCGGAGTGCGGCGAGTACGGCGCGACCCCACGCTGGCCCACTGGTTGGCGGGACCCGGCGCTGCAACTCCGCTGCAAGATCTTTTGCCGTCGCTTCACCAACATGGCGAATGCCGAGCGCAACCAGCACGCGCCAAAGCTCGCGGCTTCGTCGCGCCTCGATCATGCCGAGCACGT
>CANKMK010000058.1 GCA_947483025.1 Chloroflexota bacterium
GGCTTGGAGGTCGGTTCACGGGAGGGAGGTCCGGTGAGCCGAAATCCATCATCGGCTCGCCAGGTGAATCTGCAATGTGGGATCGGGTAAAGAGTTCGCAATGAATCCCCGCGCAGGGGCACCGGCCCACCAGGCTTTCGCTACATCTCCTCGGGAGCGGAGATGCCGAGGAGGCGGAGCGAGGCGGAGAGGCTCGCCGCCGCCGCCGCCACCAGGCGCAGCCGGCCGGCCGAGCGCTCGGGCGCCGCTGTGTCGACCACCTTTGCATCGCGGTAGAAGGCAGAGAAGGCGGTCGCGAGCTCCGTCGCATAGGTCGTCACCCCTTGCGTCTCATGATGTGTGGCGGAGTCCTCAACCACCTCGGGGAGGCGAACAATCGCCCGCGCAAGCTTCGCCTCTGGTGAGGTGTGGTCATCGAGCAGGCCCCCGATCGAATCCGCAGGCGTGAGTGACTCAGCGGCCGCCTTGCGCAGAATCGAACGCATCCGGGCATGCGCGTACTGCGCATAGTAGACGGGGTTATCGCTGCTCTTCGCCTTTGCCGCTTCGATATCAAAGTCAATCGCCGTCGTCGCGCTGCGCGATGCAAAGTACCAACGCGCTGCATCGACACCGATCTCTTCAAGTAGCTCATCCAACGTAATGAATGTTCCAGCGCGCTTTGACATGCTCATCTCGACGCCGTCACGCACGAATCGCACCCACGCAACAAGCAGCATCTCAACGGACTCCTTGTCGAATCCGAGCGCCTCGCCAGCGTTTCGCAGTCGCGCGACAGTACCGTGGTGATCCTGCCCCCAGACATAGATCAGTCGATCATGACCGCGCGAAAATTTCTCCACGATGTAACCGAGGTCGGAACCGAAGTAGGTGTATGCACCGCTTGACTTACGAATCACGCGATCTTTGTCGTCGCCGAATGCAGTGCTCTTGAACCAGAGGGCACCTTCGCGCTCTTCAAGCCAATTTCCTTCGCGCAGCTTGCCAATCGCGCGCTCAACAAATCCTTCGGTATAGAGGCTTCCCTCTGAGCGCCACACATCGAATTCAACACCGAGTACCGCCAGTGACGATTCAATGCCGGCGCGAATGCGCTCCGATGCCCAGCGACCGATGACCGCAATCTCATCATCGGCAATCGTGCCGTCATACCCTTCGGTGTCGACTTCACCGGTGCGCTTTGGCGCAGCGGCGGCGCGTGTCGCAACATCAGGCGGAATGATCGCTGCAAGCTCTGCAACGTACTCACCCTTGTAGCCGTTCTCTGCAACGGCAACACCATCACGCAGCGCAATGACACTCTCGCCAAGTCGGCGAACCTGCTCACCAAAATCATTGAAGTAGTACTCACGGGTGACCTGCTGCCCTGCCGCTTCAAGAACGCGCGAGAGGAGATCGCCAACAAATGCGCCACGTGCATTGCCAACAGTCAGTGGGCCAGTTGGATTCGCGGAGACGAACTCAATGTTCACGCGGTATGCCGGCGCGCCGCTTACAACAGCGAGGTGCCCCCACGCCAGCGGTGTTTTGACAATGGCATCAAGGTGATCCGCGAGAAGGCCGGCGCGAAGTCGCAAGTTGAGGAAGCCTGGCCCCGCAACTTCGGCGTGCGCAATTGGCCCAAGTGCACCACTACCGCCGTGCATGCGCTCCGATGCCTCTGCGGTGAGCTCGGCAGCGATCGCCGCGGCGATCTGCGCAGGAGCACGCTTCAAAATCTTGCTCCCCTTCATGGCGATGTTGGAGGCGTAGTCGCCGTGATCGCGATTCCCAGGGATCTCAACCTCGATCCCGGCAACGAGTGCATCTAGTGCGGCGGCGTCGTCTGGGGCCGGGAGTGCGCCACTCGCAACGGCGCGCCGGAGGGCGCGTGCCACCGCATCGCGGACGGTATGGCGGAGCGGGAGTCCGAGCAGGGGGTCACGCGGCAGCGCGGCGGAACGAGAGGTTGGTGCAGACAGAGCGCTCATGGCTGAATCGTAGCCGCGAACTCTGGCACGATGGCGCCATGACATCTGAGACGGCTCCGGCAGGCACCCCACCAACGCGCCCACCTGAGGGGGCGGTACTCGCCGCCCCAGTAACGCGCGGTCAGATCGCGCGAGTCGGGCTCCTCCTCTTCGTCACCTTCCTGGTCGGCGCGCTGCTGTTACGTACGCAGGCAGACCGCATCCGACCGCTCGATCTACCGCTTCCCGCCGGCTGGTCGGCGGTGAGCGCGGACACGGTGCTGGCAGGGATCTCGCCACAGAGCGCCGTTCGCGCAGCCCGTTCGGCCGATGCGCCCGTTGGCGCCACGCCGCGCGTGCGTCTCATTACGTTGAGTAGCGGTGGCACCGATGCGCCGGACCTGAAGGGAACCTTCTGGCTCATCGTGACCGATGACGTTCGCCCCTCCATGGAGATTCCGGCAGGAGATGCGATGGATGTGATTCGGGCGTACGTGCTGATTGATCAGGCTGGTCGCGTCGCGCTTGCAGTCGAGCGGGGATTTGCCGATACCGATCCAACGCTGCCGCCAGACTGACGCACGACATCCTCAGCAGGAACTAAATCTCGAAACGATCCCCTTCGCGGACCGAAACGATCTCACCAGAAAACTCTGTCGCCGCCGCGTGCACGGCCTCTGCTGCATCAACCTCTGCACCGAAGTGCGTGAGTAGCAATCGCGCAACCCCGGCAGCTGCCGCAGCTTTTCCTGCGCCGTACGCCGTGACGTGTGTGTCGCCCTCGCGCCACTGCGCCGCGCCACCAGCCGCCTCAGAGAGCAGCGTGTCGCCAGGTTGCACAATTGCGGCGAGATCTTCCCAGTGCGAGACGTCGCCGGAGTATGTCAGCCCAGGTAGACCTGCTGCTGCAATGCGTAGTGCGTACGACTCACCGGTGTGACGAACGCGCGCACTCCGCACCGTCAAGTCACCGATGGAAACCACACGACCACCACCAAGTGGCGGTAGCGCTGCGTCAATGCGCCACGTTGAAAAGGCAAATGGTTGCAACGGGTCATATGCACCTGCGGCCTGCTCCTCTGGTGTTCGATCATCAAGCAGCGTTGCAAGCCGAGCAGCTAGGCCGCTCGGACTAATCACCGAGACGCTGCGCGCATCGCCCCCCATCTTGTTGCCGTGCACCAGCGCATGTCGCAGCGCGGCAAGATCAACCCAGTGATCGGGATGCAGGTGTGAGATTGCTACGGCGCTGACGTTTGGAAGGTTCTGAATGCCAATCTGCGCAGCGAGTGGCGCGTAGGTGCCGTGTCCAAGATCCAGCACGATTGTTGTGGCGCCATGCTGCACCAGGTATCCCGACGCACGCGAGCCGTCGTGGGTGCGATACGCGCCCGCTGAACCGAGAACGGTCAGCGTTAGCGAGTTGGAATCGGCCACTGTTCCCCTGCAGACTTCCAGCGTTTTATTGCCAGCTCTTCGAATCCGGCATCAAGCAACAGTTCACGCGCGCGATCAAAGTTCATTGCGAACCAATCTGGCTGATGGGCATCAGATCCAGTAACGATGTATTCACCACCGAGTTCGCGATATCGATGCACCGCTTGTGGCAAGGGATACGGAATTCCGGTTCGCTGTCGCCAGCCTGAGGTGTTGATCTCCAGCGCGGTCCCCGTTTCAATCAGCGCCTTCAGCACCGGCTCGTAGAGATCGGGCGCCGCCTCAAACGCCGGCGTGTCGATATGTGGGTGCACATACTTCCGTACGTAGTCCATGTGCCCAACGATGTCGAAGAGGCCACTCTCGATGCCCGCCTGCACCTCGGCAAAGTATGGAGCCGTGTCGTGCACGTCGTGCCCCGCCCAGTTCGGCGCGAGCGAGCGCTTGAATGGCGAGTCGATCCCTGGGTGCACGCTGCCGATGGTCAGGTCGTATCGGTTGGTGCGGAGGTGTTCGCGAATCTCTGTCTCGTACTGCCGCTCGTAGGAGATCTCCACGCCGAGCAGGATTTCGAGGCGATCACCGAACTCTCGGCGCAGCGCCTCGACCGCCTCTACGCGCTGTTGATGCGGGGCCAAGGTCGCCCCCACCTCGCGCGGATCGAAGTCCAGGTGATCGGTCAGCGCGATGCGGGGCATCCCGAGGGCGATCGCCAGGGCGGGGTAGACGTCGAGGGGCACCTCCGAGTCCGGGGAGAGGAGGGTGTGCAGGTGCACATCGAGGGGGGAGTCGAAGGTCCCCGCGAGGGCCAGCTCCGGGCGGCGGTCGCGGTCGCCGATCCGACGAATCGGGGCGGGGCTCACTGCTCGTTCAGCCAGGCGCGGGCGGCGGCCCCCTGCAGCCCACGAATCAAGAGAAGGGCCAGGGCGATGAGGGGGAGCCCGGGGAGCCAGTTCCCCAGGGTGAGGGCGATCAGGGGCCCAGCAGGGAGCAGGATCGTGCTCAGGCCGAGGGCAAAGCCCCGCCCCGCCTCCTTCCGCTGCCAGACGAGGGTGATGGTGAAGATGCAGGCGGCGATCAGGGCCATCCAGACCACCCCCTGGAGGGTGACAGGGGCGGCGGTCGCCTGCTCCACGATCGGGCCGAGCGTGAGTCCGAGCCCTGCCAGTAGGAGGAGGGCGTAGGCGAGGAAGGCGGCGACGGCAATCGGCATGCCCTCAGGATGCCACGGGCGCCCCTTCTGCACCCGCAGGCCGCGACGTGAGGATTCCCCACACCCCACCCCTGGGACCAGCGGGAACCGCATTGACGCAGGAGCGCAGGGAGCCCTACCCTTACCGCACCACTGGGTCGCCCGGCGACCCTGAACGATGTCGGCGCCAGCAGTTGTTGGCGCCCTACGCGTCGCCTCGCTGGTGGGGAGGCCTCGCAAGAAGGAGGACTAACGCATGGCGCGAAAGAATTGGAAGCTCGCTGCAGTTGCAGCGATGCTTGCCGTCGTGGCCACTGCCTGTGGGAGCAA
>CANKMK010000059.1 GCA_947483025.1 Chloroflexota bacterium
GGCATGCCGATCTTTGGCGCGAGAAGCACAATCGCGGGCCAATGCCAGAGGTAGAGCGAGTAGCTGATCTTTCCAAGAAACCGCATGGGACTACTGGTAAGGAGCCACCCTCCCCATGTTTGACGCTGGCCACCCGCGATGATGAGGGCAACGGCTACACATGTGAGGACGGAGGCTCCCGGCACCAAGTCAGCATTGAATACGGGGGTGATAAAAGCCGCTGCAAGCAGGAGTAGCGCTGTGGTTTGCGAAAGATTCGAGCGAGTTCCACGAATCGCGATGTAGGCGCCCAGCCCTAACTCCCAAGCACGCGTGGGTAGGGAATAGAACGTTGCCTCCGACCCGAGAACGCCACTTAAAAAGAGCAGCAGTGATGTGAGGCTGATGACCCCAACGGCCAGTGCCACAAGTTGTCTGTTGCGTCGCAACAGAGTGAATGCGACTACCAGTAGCGCAGGCCAGACGAGATAGAACTGCTCCTCCACGCTGAGGCTCCACATCTGGAGGAACGGTGATGGCTCAACTACAGGGGCGAAGTAATCGGTAGAGACCGCGATGAAGCGAATGTTTGCAACCGACAATAGGGAGGCGATGCCGTCGCCCCACGCCTCTTGTCGGGCCACGACGCTTGAGATGAGGAGTGTCAGCCCTACAAACGTCGCGAGAACCACGACGACCACCGCAGGGAGTAGCCGCCGAATTCGCCGTGCGTAGAAGCGAGTAAAGGAGAATTGGGCTGTCTCGAATATCTCGCGAGTGATCAGCGAGGTGATAAGGAAGCCCGAGAGGACGAAGAACGCATCGACTCCGAGAAACCCACCGGAGAAGGCAGAGAAGCCGCTGTGAAAAAGCACCACGGCTGCGACTGCGACACCGCGCAGCCCTTCAAGATCAGAGCGGAAAGCGCTGGCCTTTGCGCTATGCAGGGTCAAGGTCTCCGTAGAATCGGACCAGCGTTGCGACCTGCGCATCCCAATTCCAACGCGCCAGCGCTGCAGCACGACATCGGCTGCGATATGCCTCCCGCTCAGCGGGCGTGCCCCCAATCACCTCGACAATTGCCCGTGCGATATCCGCAGGATCGGATGGATTGCAGAGCGCCCCGAGCGAGCCCTCTAGTCCCTCAAGAATGATTCGGCGTCGCTCAGGGAAATCACTGCTGACCACCGGGGTACCAACACCAATCGACTCAAAGAGCTTATTCGGCGTGCTGACATATTCGTTCAGGGTTTCATGCTGGTTCGGCATCAGCCCAACATCGGCACCCGCGACCCAGCGATCAAGCACCTCGGGTGAAACGGCCTTTAGGACGTGAATGCGACCGGCAACGTCGGGGCGGGCTGCGAGGGTGCGGAGTTCTGCTTCCATTGGCCCGTATCCGAGAAAGGCCACGTGGATGTTTGCAAGTCGTGGGTCTACAGCGGCGTCAATGATTTGGCGTAAACCACGAACGGGCGAAAAACCTCCGTGGTAGAGCGCAATTGGCGTTTCGTCACCTACACCGATGGCCTCACGCAATTCACGGGGTCGCGTTGTGCTCTGCAGCGGCTCAACGCAGTTGTACACAACCACGCGGCGCTCTGGAAGTTCATAGCGATCATCAAGTACCTGTTCCACTGACGGGTTCACGGTGATCAAGCCTGCGGCGCGCTTCAAGAGTGGGCGCTCAATCTGTGTGGTGAGCAGCCGACGTACGAGGCGTGGGGCGCGCGCCCAATGGCCACTTTCAAGAAATACTTCATGGCTGTCATAGATCACAGTGGCGTGACTGACGTCTGCGGCGAACAGCGCCGGAATCCCGCCGCTCAAATCGTGCGCGTGCAACACCTCTGCATCGGTGGCGGCGCGTGCGGCTTTGGCGGCCCATGCCCAAAGTGCAAATGCTGAACGCACCTGCTTTGCGGCACGAATCCCGAGGAAGGCGAGTGCTGACATCGCAACGAACTGCGCGGCAAAGATTGGTGCGAGAAGGAGCGCCCAGGCCCAGCTCCAGGCGGGCGGTACGGTAGGAAGCACCGAGAGCGGATGACGAACGATGACCACGCCAGAGCTGCGTGGCTCGCGCAGGAGCGCTGCCGACCGTCGCTGGCGAATGCCGTGGATCGTGACGGACCAGCCGGCCGCCTGGAGGGCGTCTGCCTCTTTGAGCACGCGGCGGTCATGGCTGACCTCATTGAATACAAACATGGCGACGCTCTTCGGTACGATGGGTCGACGCAGATCAGCCATGGTGCGAGTCTATCGCAGCCTGTGCATGCAATCGGCGCGAGGAGGGCTATGCGCATCACGGCAGTTGTTGGCACGCGACCCCAGCTCATTAAGTTGGCCGCACTCGCCCCACAGTTCACCGCGCCGATCGAACCGTTCGTGATTGATACGGCCCAGCATCACGATGAGGTGCTTGCCGGTCAGATCTATCGCGACCTTGGCATTGCGCCGGCGGACCTGCTGCTCCCCGAACCAGGCAACCTTGTTGGTGAGGCTCGGCTTGCGGAGATGCGACGCTCTATCGCGGCGTCGATTGCGCAGACACGCCCTGAGGCGGTCTTGGTGTTTGGCGATACCGACTCAACGCTGGCTGGCGCACTTGCCGCGCAAGACCACGGTGTACCCATCATTCATGTTGAGGCTGGTGTGCGCTCTGGCGATCTGACGATGCCCGAAGAGAGAAACCGTATCGCCGTTGACACAATCGCTGCACTTCGCCTCTGCACCAGTGACACCGCTATCGCAGCACTTGCGCGCGAAGGTCACGTCGATGGGAACGAGGTCGTTGGCGACCTCATGTCCGACCTCGTTGCACGACTTGCTCCCGCGGCTCGATCGATTGACGCTCTTGACCAAGTTGGCGCGCGCATCGGTCGATCACTCGTCTCGGGTGGGTACGTGTTCGCGACACTGCATCGTGCCGATGTGCGTGAGCCTTCACGACTTACGGCGGCGCTCGCCGCGCTGCAGCGCGCGGCTGAGGTGCTTGCAGTGCCGGTGATTTTCGCGGCACACCCTGGCACGAGCGCTGCGATTGCCACCCACACCATCGATGTCCCTGACGGTATTGAGCTAGTGCCACCTGTTGGCTATCTCGACTCACTCGCACTTGCCGCACACGCCGCCGCAGTGCTCACCGACTCTGGCGGGCTGCAGCGCGAGGCGGTCTGGCTGAACACCCCAACGGTGATCTTGCGCGACACCACCGAGTGGCCAGAGCTCTTGCATCCGGCCGGCCCATCGCTCCTTATTGGAGTGGATGCGGATCGCGTTGCAGATGCCCTCACAACGGTTGGGGCCATGACGGGTGCGGCTGCGGTTGCCGCGCGGGCGTCCCGACCACTCCCCGCTGGGGGTGCCGCGGAGGCGATCCGGGCGGCTCTGATCGCGCGACGCTTCGCCCGCTGATACGCTCCCCGCAATGAGTACGCCGCAGATTCGCATTCCGATCACCCGCCCCGCCGTCGGTCGCGAGGAGGCCGATGCCGCCGCTGACGCGATCATGTCGGGCGCCCTCGCGCAGGGTCCACGCGTCGCCGAGTTCGAGCGCCGCTTCGCCGAGATGGTTGGCGTCAAGCATGCGATCGCCATGGCGAACGGCACGCTCGCCGAAGAGGCAATCATTGAAGGGCTCGGCATCAAGCCTGGCGACGAGGTCATCACCGTTGGCCACACCTTTAGTGCCACCGCAGCCGCGATCTTGCGCGCAGGTGCCACGCCACGATTTGTCGACATTGATCCCGTCACCTGGTTGATGGACCCCGCTGCGGCTGCGGCGGCGATCACGCCGAAGACGAAAGCCCTGATGCCGGTGCACCTCTTCGGTCTCATTGCCGACATGAACGCCCTCGGCGCACTCGCCGCCAAACACAACCTCGCCATGATCGAAGATGCCTGCCAGGCGGTTGGTGCAACCCAGGGCGGCAAGCAGGCCGGATCGTTCGGCGTTGGCGCCTTCTCGCTCTACGCCACGAAGAACATCACCAGCGGTGAGGGGGGCATGATCACCACGAACGACGACACGTTGAACGAGTGGCTGCGCACCTTCCGCAGCCAAGGGATGAAGGTGCGCTACCTGCACGAGATGCTCGGCACGAATTACCGCATGACCGACATCGCCGCTGCGATCGGCACCGTGCAACTCGGCAAGCTTGCGCAGTTCACCGCAGCGCGCGTTACCGCCGCGGCGCGCTATGACGAACTACTCGCTGGCGCACCAATCGTTCGACAGGGAACACCGGCAGGAAATCTGCACGTTTATCACCAGTACACGGTGCACGTTGGCCCAGCCCGCGACGAGATCGTGAAAGATCTTGCCAACGATGGCATTGGCACCGGTATCTACTATCCAATTCCGGTCAGTCAGCAGCCGTACATCAAGGAGCGTGGCCTCGACGTTGCGCTTCCAGTTACGGATGCGCTGGCGAAGGGTTGCCTCTCGCTGCCGATGTTCGCGGCGATCACCGCTGCCGAACAAGAGGAGGTTGCCGCCTCGCTGCGACGCGCCGTGGAGCGCCACGGCGGGAGCGCATGGCCCGCATGAAGGTTGGCCTGATCGGCCTCGGCGTGATGGGCCGCAACCATCTCCGTGTTCTCGCCACACTCCCCGACGCCGAGATCGTGGCGATCAGTGACCCGGTCGATGCGGCGCGCGATGCTGCGCTCGCCGTTGCACCATCGGCCACCGCATACACCGACGCTGCAGAGCTGCTGAACCACCCGGGCCTTGAAGCGGCGATCATCGCTGCGCCAACACGCTTCCACGCTGCGCTGGTGATTCGCGCAATCGAACGCAAGATTCCAATTCTGGTCGAGAAGCCGCTCGCCGCCGATTCGACTGAGGCACTTGACCTCGTCGCACGCGCAACCGCCGCTGGCGCCATCGTGCAGGTCGGCCA
>CANKMK010000060.1 GCA_947483025.1 Chloroflexota bacterium
GGGACAAGGCCAACTCCTTGTAGCACGGCGGCGGCGTAGAACTCAACGTTCGTCTTCATTGCACGGCCCGGCTTCATCTCTTCGAACACCTTCAGGATCTGTTCTTCGGCACCGATCGCGAGCTCAAGCCAGGCTGGCCTCGTTGGCATCGCCTCGGCAACCTTGCGCAGCGCAGCAGCACGCGGGTCATACGCGCGGTAGACGCGGTGGCCAAATCCCATGATCAGCTCCTTACGTGAGAGCTTGCCGCGTGCCCAGTCCTCGGCGCGATCAATAGAGCCGATCTCGCCGAGCTGACCGATTACCTCGGCAGGCGCACCGCCGTGGAGCGGCCCCTTCATGGCGCCGACGGCGCCGCAGATTGCCGAAGCAATGTCTGATCGCGTTGCAATGATCACGCGTGCTGCAAAGGTGCTGGCGTTCAGGCCGTGTTCTGCACCCACCATCAAATAGGCATCTAACGCGCGGGCTGTGGCCGGATCAGGTTCCTTGTCATGAATCTGCTGCAAGAATGCCGCTGCGATTCCAAGGCCTGGCTGTGGATCAACGGGTTCCAACCCCTGGCGTAGTCGCGCAAAAGCGGCGAGTGCCGATGGTGCGAATGCGGCAATGCGCTTCGCCTCTTCGGCGGTTGGTGGCCAGCCGAGTCGCTCGCCCGCCCCCCACACCGAGATGGCAGTGCGCAGTGCATCCATTGGGTGCGCATGTGAAGGCAATAGGCGCAGTGCGGCGAGAACGGCGGGCGGCACCTTCTCTGGAACGAGCTGCGCATTTGGGTGCCACTCGCCCGTCAGTAGGAGATCAAGAACACTGGCGTAGCTCCCCTTGGTGACGACCTCTTCAATGGGGTAGCCGCGATAGAGGAGTCGACCCGCCGCGCCGTCGACGTAGCCGACCGCCGTCTCGGCGCCAACGACACCAGCGAGACCAGGGCTGAACGGCTTCTCGGCGATCTTCTCGTCACTCATCGTCGTGGGCGCCTGTCAACGAATTCAAGCGCCAGCCGCAGGATCACCGATCCGAGCAGCGCGACGAAGACCGATCCAGTGAATCCGCCTGGGTCGCCGTAGCCTGCGCCCTTAGCGAGCGTGCCGCCCACGATGCCGCCGAGGATGCCGACCAGAATGTTGGGGAGGCAGCCCCGCGCTGCACGACCGCCAACCAGGAGCGACGAGAGCCCGCCGGCCAGAAGGCCGACGAACATCCAGCCGATCGGATCAAGGTCAAAGAAGCTCATCGGCGCGATCGTACGCCCGCGAGCCGAAACGCGCCGCGCGCGTCGCGCGGGTAGACTCGCGGCATGTCTGAAGGAGCCCTCTCCGCACGAATCAGCGATGCGCCAACCGACCCGATCTTCGGGATCGTTGAGCTTCACCGTGCCGACCCACGTCCGCACAAGATCAACCTCGCTGCTGGTGTCTATATGGACGAACACGGCGTCACTCCGATCCTGCCGAGCGTCCACGCCGCGGAAGAGCGTCTGCTTGCCTCGACCACTTCGAAGCTGTACATGCCGATCAGTGGCGATCCTGCCTATTTGGCTGCGGCGAAATCACTCCTCTTCCGCCCTGTTGGCGGAGCGTGGGGAGAGATCGAGCCTGCCGCTGCAGATCGCGTGCAGATGATTCATACGCCAGGTGGCACTGGCGCTGTGCGCCTCGCTGTTGACTTGGTTTCGCGACTTCGACCTGGCGCAGAGATTTGGGTGGGTGAGCCAACTTGGCCGAACCACACGCAGATCATTGAGTCGTCGCGCATCACAGCACGACGACACGACTGGATCACGGACGATGCCCGATCGTTGAACACCAGCGCACTCTTTGATGCAATCGCTGCGGCGAAGGGTGGCGACGCAATGATCTTGCACGGCGCTTGCCACAATCCTACTGGCATTGATCCAACGCCCGAGCAGTGGAGCGAGATCGCGCAACAGATTGCTCACCGCGGCATTCTGCCGATCCTCGACTTCGCGTATCAGGGCTTCGGTGAAGGGCTCATTGAAGATGCCGCATCGCTGCGCGCCTTCTTGGCGACTGGATGCGAGGTGCTCGTCGCCAGCAGCTCCTCCAAGAACTTCGCCCTCTACAACGAGCGCGTCGGTAGCCTCGCAATCATTGGCGCCGATGGTGCGGCAGCCTCATCCATTGCGTCGCATGCGCGAATGGCGGTGCGGACGATGTGGTCGAACCCGCCGGCACACGGCGGAGCAATCGTTGCCACCATCCTCGGCGATGCAACGCTGCGCGCACAGTGGGAGGGCGAGGTCACGGCGATGCGTACGCGCATCACAGAGAGTCGCACCGCTTTTGCAGCGGCACTCACCGCCGCTGGTGCAGGTGACTTCTCGTACCTTCTCAAGCATCACGGCATGTTCTCGCTCATCGGCCTCACCGACGACCAACTGAAGCGCCTTCGTGACGAACATGCGGTTTACCTCGTCGCCCGCGGACGCATCAATATGGCGGGCCTCTCCGCCGCGAAGATCCCGGTCGTGGCCAAGGCCGTTGCGAGCGTGCTCGCCTAACTGGCACGATCAGCCAGTCCGCAGGTGTGCCCCTCGCCTAGACTCTCCCCATGACTGAGTCGACACCGCGCGACACACACCTGCTCGCTCCGCGCCTCGTTGGGCGCGTGTGGGGTGGTGACCGTCTTCGCGCACTCGCCCCTGACGCGGCGCCGAGCGGCCCCATTGGCGAAGCTTGGTTCGGCGATGCCGACGAGCAGCCGGGTGGCGTGCTGGTGAAGTTGCTCGACGTGCAAGATCGACTCTCGGTACAGGTGCACCCCGACGACGACCTGGCCAAAGTGATGCACGGTGCCGATGCGATCGGCAAGCATGAGGCGTGGGTTGTTCTTGAGGCAGCGCCTGGAGCCGAGTTGCTTCTCGGGCGCTCTCCATCGGTTTCGGGCGCCGATATCACCAACGCGTTGGCCTCTGGCTCCGACATCACCCCACTGTTAGCGCGGCACGCTGCGCATCGCGGCGATGTGTTTGACGTTCCGACCGGCTGCCTCCATGCCCTCATGCCTGGCCTCTTCATCTGGGAGGTACAGCAGCGCTCCGATCGAACCTATCGTGTCGCCGACTGGGGACGCAACGATCCGTCGCGACCACTCCACGGCGCAGAGGCAATCCGCGCAACGGATGCGGCGCATCAGGCGACCCGCACCGTCGCGATTGACTGGCAGCTGCCAGGCGAGCAGACGCTGGTCGCGTCACCGCACTTCTCGGCCCGCGCCGTTGTAGGTCCATGGGTGGGGAAGATTGCCGTGGGGCCACATGGGGCGACCGCCACCGCGACAGGCCCAATGGTTGCGGGTGGATTGCGGTTGGGGGCTCTGGCCACAGCGCACCTTGCCATGGGTGAGGTCGACCTTGAGGTTTCTGTAGGGGCAGCCCTGCTCATCGCCGAAGGGCGCTAGCTGAAAGATTCGGATTCCTTAACCTTTGCGTTTCTAAGCACAAACCCGCAGGAAAAAAAGTTGCGCAGGCGCGCGCGCTCGTTCATGATTGCCTTCCTCGACTGCATCGGACGCAGCCGCACTGTCACATCTACGTCATGTAGATGCGTCGTGATTACGTAGTCCGAAACAGAGGCGAGCCCGGCCGGAACGGTTGGGAATAGTAGAAGGAGGACCTCATGAAGGTCTTTAACAAGAAGGGCCTTAGCGCCCTTGCAGCAGTTGCGATTCTCGCAGCTGCATGCGGTGGCTCGACGGCGAGCACCGCGGGCAAGACGTTGACGATCGGGATTAGCTTCCCACTCAACGGCTCAAGCCTTGCGTCAGCGGGCCCAGCTCGCGACGGCGCACTCCTTGCGATCAAGGAGGCTTCGATTGAGGGCTATACCCTCAAGGCGAAGGTTCTTGACCACGCCAAGGAAGGCGCACACAACCCAGACCAGGCCGCTGCAGACATGCTGACCTTCGTCGGTGACGAGTCGGTTGTTGCCGTTGTCGGTCCATTCAACTCGGCTTCGGCCCGAGCCCAGATTCCTGTCTCGTCAGAGGCCGGACTTCTTCAGTGCTCGCCGTCGAACACGAACCCAACGCTCACCAAGGGCGCTGACGGCGAGGCCCTTCGTGGCGGCCGTGCAGTGAACTATGTGCGTGTTGCAACAACGGACGACCTTCAGGGGCCAGCCGTTGCCGTGTACGCCAAGAAGAACGGCGCTACGAAGATCTACATCCTCGACTCCACCGATGCCTACGGCAAGGGTGTAGCGGATGCCTTCGAGGCTCAGTTCAAGGCCGATGGCGGCACCGTTGTTGGCCGAACCGGCCTCCCAACGGGCACGACTGACTTCTCTGCTGTTGCTACAGCCGCGAAGGCAGCCGGCGCTGACTCGATCTTCTACGGTGGCGTAACGTCAGACGGCGCCCCACTCTTCCGCAACGCGCTCGCCCAGGCGGGCATTGGCGCGCTGCCGTTCTACGGTGCCGACGGCATCTACGACGGCACGAGCGAGGGTTCGTACATTGCAATCGCCGGTGCAAACGCTGAGAACAGCTATGCATCACAGGCTGCAATCGAGAACATTCCTGGCAAGGACGACTTCAACGTGAAGTTCAAGGCTGAGTACGGCAAGGATGCCGAGGGTTACGCCTACGCTGGCTACGCCTGCGCTCAGATCTTGGTCGAGGGAATCAAGGCTGCCGTTGCTGGTGGCGATGTGACCCGCGAGACCGTACGTGCTGCAGTTGTCGACAAGGGCGCTGCCTTTGAGACGGTGCTTGGCGCGGTCAGCTTCGACGAGGTCGGCGACACGACCCAGCGCATCATCTCCCTGTACAAGGTTGATGGTGGCAAGTGGACGTTCGTTGA
>CANKMK010000061.1 GCA_947483025.1 Chloroflexota bacterium
CTCCGAATCGCCCCCTCGTCTAGAATCCGAGCGTAATCACCCGAGCCCCCGCTACGGGGTACGCGCCGGGTTGATGGATCGAACGGGGGAGTTTCATGACCGGACTCTGGTACGTCCTCGGTTTCGCAGCCGCAGGTGCTTCCTTCGTTTTCCTTACCATCGGCCTCGCCTGGCTGATCTCCCACCGCACGCGCGGCAGTCGCGGCAAGCAGGTCCCCTACGAGTCGGGCATCGATACGTACGGCGACACCCACGGGCGCTTCGGCCTCTCCTTCTATCTCTACGCACTCCTCTTCGTCGCCTTCGACGTTGAGATTGTCTTCATCTACATCTGGGCACTGAACTTCAAGGTGCTCTTGATGGACGGCCTGATCTCCATGGCGATCTTCATCGGCGTGTTGCTCGTTGGTCTCGCCTACGCGTGGCGCAAAGGGGTCCTCTCGTGGCGATAACGCGCGACCCAAAGTTCAGCAACCTTCCTGAGGTACAGCCAGACGGCAGCATTCAGTCGCCCGCAACCGTCGGCAATACGCTGTGGAGCACCGACGACCCACGCGCGTACGGCGGACTACCACTCGAGGCACATCCAAACCTCGAGCTCGCTCGCTACGACGCAACCGGCGACGGCCGTGTCGATGACGCGCGCTGGGGCGGTGCGCTCTCTGCGATTCCAACGAAAGCCGACGTTGTGCTCGACCTGATTCGCGCCAACAGCTTGTGGCCGCTGCTTTCTGGTCTCGCCTGCTGCGCGATCGAGATGATGTCGACGGCAACACCAAAGAACGACATCGATCGTTGGGGCATGTTCCCGTTCCGCGCAAGCCCACGTCAGGCTGACGTGCTGATCGTTGCCGGAACACTCACAACAAAAATGGCAGAACCACTCATTCGTTTGTGGGAGCAGATGCCTGAGCCGAAGTGGGTTGTTGCAATGGGCGATTGCACCTGCTCTGGCGGACGCTACAAGCGCAGCTACTCCGTGGTGCAAGGAATCGATCGCGTCATGCCTGTCGACGTGTACATCCCTGGTTGTCCACCACGACCAGAGGGCCTGATCTACGGAATGATGAAGTTGCAGCAGTTGGTGAAAGATCGACGTGGCCACTGGCCAGAGCGCGCGATCGGCCCAACTGTTCCGAAGGGGATCTAAGTGGATCGCCGTCTCGCCGCATTGCTACAAGAGAAGTTTGGCGAACGACTTCTAACACCTGTGCGCCAGCGATACGACGAGAGTGAGATCCGCGTTGCACTCAAAGATGCAACCGATACGTTGCGCGTGCTGCACGATGATCCGGCGTTCCGATTCGAAATGCTGATCGATCTGTGCGGCGTCGACACTGGCGAAGAGATGCAGGTCGTGTATCACCTCTCCTCGTCAACGAGCGGCGATTGGCTCCGCGTAATTGTTCCAGGCCTTGATCGAACGGCACCGCGCATCGCATCGGCAACATTCATGTGGCCAGGTGCCGAGTGGATGGAGCGTGAGGCCTACGACATGTTCGGCATCATCTTCGAAGGGAATCGCGACTTGCGCCGCATTTACATGCCCGATGATTACCGCAGCTTCCCGCTGCGCAAAGATTTCTATCTCGCCGATGACGCATCACGCTCGCCCGCCGCGGGTGTGCGCAACATGGAGCGCGCCGGAACCCCAGCCGATGCAACGGCAGCAACCGTGCTGCGCAAGAGCCCAGGGGTATAGCGATGACACAGCAGATGCGCCCATCGCTCGACGATCCACGCGTCGCGATTCCCGCGGAATCAACGTGGTACGAGCCGGCACCAGTTCCCCAGACAGAGCGACAGGCGGAGTTCCTCACGTTGCGCGAAGGCGAGATGTTCGTGAACATGGGGCCGCAGCACCCATCGACACACGGCGTGCTGCGCGTGATCATCAAGGTAAACGGCGAGAAGGTCGTCGACCTCGATCCAGTGCTCGGCTATTTGCATCGTGGCGTTGAGAAGCTCTGCGAGAACGCCGACTACCACCAGGCAATCTGCTACACCGACCCACTCGAATATGTGAGCTCACTCTTCTGCGAAGCGGCACCAGTCGCTGCGTTTGAGAAGTTGATGGATGTCGATGTGCCGCGCCGCGCGCAATACATTCGCGTGCTCACGATGGAGCTCAACCGCATCGCGAGCCACACCCTTTTCCAGGGCTGGATGGCGCTCGACCTCGGCGGCATCACTCCGATCCTCTGGGCGTTCATCGAGCGCGACGAGATCGTCGACATGCTTGCCGCCCTCACCGGCCAGAAGCTCCTCTACAACTACTACCGAATCGGCGGGGTGAACGGTGACTTGAACCATGAGTTCATGAGCCGACTCGGCACCTGGATGAGCCGCGCCGCCGCGCAGATCGACTCGAACTTGGCCCTGATCAACGAGAACGAGATCTTCGTGCGCCGCACGCGCGGCCTCGGGGTTCTCGATGCAAAGACAGCGCTCAAGATGGGTGTCACCGGTCCAAACCTGCGGGCGAGCGGCGTGCCGTTCGACCTGCGCCGCGACCGCCCGTATCTCGTCTACCCAGAGCTGGAGTTCGATGTGCCGACCCGCGACGAGGGTGACTCGCTTGCCCGCTACCTGGTGCGCATGGATGAGATCAAGCAGTCGATCCGCATCATCGACCAGGTCCTGCACGAGATGCCCGATGGTCCGGTGATGGCAAAACTGCCGCGCCTTCTTCGCCCACGACCGGGCCGCGCATTCGGCGCCGTCGAGGGGCCACGCGGCGTCTACGGCACCTACGCCATTAGCGACGGCACTGATCAGCCATTCCGCATGCGCATTCACGACCCATCATTTGTGCACTTGCAACTTGTTGGGCCACTGACCAAGGGGAACCTCATCGCCGACACGATGGCCGTGATGGCAAGCCTCGACCCAGTCATGGGCGGAGTCGACAAGTGAGCGGCGCATCGATGGCCTGGAACCGATTGACGCCTGCAGGTCGGGTGCTCGCCGTACTGCTCCCCGTTCTCGCGATCGGCGGCGCACTGACAACCGCACTACTCGTGGCGTTTGGTGGCGCTATCGCCGCAACGATCGGCGCGAACCTGCCGATCGTTCGCTTCCTCGTCGCCTCCGTCGTCACCTTCCTCATCTCGGTACCTGTCGCATTCCTCTTGATCTACATGGAGATGAAGATCATTGCGCTCATGAACCTGCGCATTGGACCCGATCGCATCGGCCCAGCCGGCGCGGTGATGAGCGTGGTGCATGGTCTCAAGGTGCTGATGAAGGAGGACTACACGCCACCGAGCGTTGACGTGCCGGTCTTCACGCTCGCACCAGTCGTTGTCTATCTCGCAAGCTTCATGACCCTGCTCGTGATTCCATTCGCACCAGAGCTCACGAGCATGGGCTTTGAACTCGGACTCCTCTACTTCTTTGCAATCGGCGGACTCAGCGTTGTTGGCTTGATGATGGCCGGCTGGTCATCGTTCAATAAGTACTCACTCCTTGGCGGCATTCGCGCCGCAGCACAGGCCATTAGCTACGAGATTCCACTCACACTTTCGGTCGTGGGAATCGTCATCCTCACTGGCACACTCTCGCTCCCGAAGATCGTCGCTGCACAAGACGGCTCGTTCCTCGACTGGTTCATCTTCCGCCAGCCTCTTGCGGCAATCATCTTCTTTATTGCCATTACCGCCGAAGCAAACCGCACCCCGTTCGACAACGCCGAGGCCGACCAAGAGATCGTCGCCGGTTTCGCCACCGAGTATTCGGGCATGCGCTTCGGATTCTTCTTCTTCGCGGAGTACGTGAACGTCTTCATCGTCTCGGCGCTCTTTAGCGCCGTCTTCCTCGGTGGTTCAAATCCGCCGATCCACATCGATCTGAATCCGCAGATCCTGATCGACTTGAGCGCGCTCGGTATCGCGTTGCCGCTGATTGCAGGCATCGCGCCCGTACTCGGCACGCTGCTCTTTGCAGCGCCAATCTGGTTTGCAAGCAGCCGCATCAAGGGGTGGCAGGCGCTCGTCGCCGGGTTCCTGATCTTCGGTGGCGTGTCGACTGCAGCGGTCGGCATCTGGGCCTTTGTGATGCTGCCACCAGTCGCCAGCCTCATCTGGTTCTTGATCAAGACGTTTGCGCTCGTCTTCACGTTCGTGTGGATGCGCGGAACACTGCCGCGCGCACGCATCGACCAGCTGATGGGCTTCGCCTGGAAGTGGTTGCTGCCTGCGTCACTACTCAACATCTTTGCGACGGCGTTTGCCGTGCTGATTGCGGGGAGGTAGCCATGCCACGAATTCCTGGCGCCGGACTCGTTGCGGGAATGCGCCTCACCCTGACGCGCTTCTTCCAGCCGAAGCGCACCGTCATGTATCCAGAGGTGAAGCCTGATATTGCTCCACGCAATCGTGGCCGACTCGAGCTCGTTACCGACGAGCACGGCACGCTGAAGTGCGAGACCTGTTTCCAGTGCGCGCAGGCGTGCCCGATCGAGTGCATCGACATGGGCGGCACCGACACGAAGGGCCGCTTCGCCGTGCATTGGGGACCTGCTGAGCAGTACGCCGAACGCCGCGAAGAGTCGGCGATGCGCCGCTCTGGGCGAACGGTTTCCGACGCCGCTGCAGCAACAGGTGCAACCATCAATATTGCGAAGGTCGATGAGATTCTCGAAGCGCACGACTACGACCCACACCACATGCTCGCGATCCTCGAAGCGATTCAGGGGGCGTACGGCTACCTCCCTGTTGATGCGCTGAAGCGCGTCAGCCGCGCGACCGGCGCCTGGTACGCGATGGTCTACGGCACCGCCACCTTCTA
>CANKMK010000062.1 GCA_947483025.1 Chloroflexota bacterium
AGAGAGACGCCGGTGCGGCCGCAGTACTGGCAGGCATGACCGTCGCGCGCGAAGATCTCTTTCCGGCTCAACTTGGCGCGCGGTCGTGGCCGGCGCACTCGATGTCGGAGTCGCACCACAGATGGGGCGGTCCAGCTGCGCGATGCGCTGCGGATCGGGTCGCCCTCAGCGAGGATCTCGGCCTTGCCGCCCAGCACCAGTCGGAAGGCGCGTGGCAGGGAGGCGACGTTGAGCGGTTCGTAGTCTTGATTCAGGACGAGAACTTCGCTGTTCATATGAGCGCGATCGTAGCAGGGGGGCTGCGCCTATTGCGCCGCCGTTTAGCCTTGGGGGGTGGGGGCGATGTGCGAGAATACGGGCATGCCAGCACCAAAGCGCGCCAAGACGTCGACCTGGGCCACGAAGAGCGGCCTCGCCCAAATGCTCAAGGGCGGCGTGATCATGGACGTCGTCACCCCGGCTGAGGCGAAGATCGCCCAAGAGGCTGGCGCCGTTGCGGTAATGGCGCTGGAGCGCGTCCCATCTGATATTCGACGCGACGGCGGCGTTGCCCGCATGAGCGATCCCGACATGATCAAGGGGATCCAGGCCGCAGTCTCGATTCCAGTGATGGCGAAGGCACGCATTGGACATGAGAGCGAGGCGCGCATCCTAGAGGCACTCGACGTCGACTACATCGACGAGTCAGAGGTGCTTACCCCCGCCGATGATCGCTTCCATATCAACAAGCACGACTTCAAAGTTCCATTCGTTTGTGGCTGCAAGGATCTCGGTGAGGCGCTGCGACGCATCAACGAGGGTGCGGCAATGATGCGCACCAAGGGTGAGGCCGGAACGGGGAACATCGTTGAGGCGGTGCGCCACATTCGAACCGTTGCCGAAGAGATCGCCGCACTCAAGGGCCAGAGCGAGAAGCGCTTGCGCGCCGCCGCCAAGGAGATGCGCGTCCCGTATGAGCTTGTAAAGCTCACCGTGAAGGCGGGTCGACTCCCAGTAGTGAACTTCGTTGCAGGCGGCATCGCCACACCGGCCGATGCAGCGCTCTCCATGTGGCTTGGTGCCGATGGCGTCTTCGTTGGCTCTGGCATCTTCAAGGCGAAGAACCCAGCCAAGACCGCTGTCGCCATTGTGCAGGCAACCACGCACTGGAAGAACGCCGCCATCCTCGCCGAAGTCTCGGCGGGTCTTGGTGAGGCGATGAAGGGGATTGAGATGCGCACCATCCCCGAGGGCGAACGTCTCTCCAAGCGCGGCTGGTAACACCGTGGCGAAGCGCCACACCACGCCGATCATCGGCGTCCTCGCAGTGCAGGGCGACTTCGCTGAGCACATCCGTATGCTCGAATCTCTCGGCGTTGAGGGGCGCGAAGTGCGACTCCCTGCAGACCTCGATGGTATTTCTGGCCTCATTCTTCCCGGCGGCGAGAGCACGGCGATGCGCAAGTTGCTCCATCGCTGGGATCTGGTGAAGCCGATCAAAGCGTTGGCAAAGCGCGGCGCGCCAATCCTCGGAACCTGCGCGGGGGCGATTCTGCTCGCAACGAAGATCGTCGATGGTGACGAGCCAGTTCTTTCGCTGCTCGATATTGAGGTGCGGCGCAATGCCTTTGGCCGGCAACTCGAGTCCTTTGAAACGAGCCTCGTGATGGAGGGTTTTGGCAAAGAGGGGCGACCACGCACCATTCAGGCCGTCTTCATTCGTGCTCCTGAGATCGTGAAGGTTGGCCCTTCGGCACGCGCTGTCGCAACGCTGGAAGACGGTCGAATCGTGGCGGCGCGTCAGGGGCGAATCCTTGGCATCGCCTTCCATCCTGAGATCACTGGCGAGACTGGCGTGCACCGCTGGCTCGTGGCCGAGGCGACCGCCGCCCTCGGCTGAGCGGCAGGCGCACACGCCGCGCCGACCGCGCGGGCGCACGCTAGGATTTGCCCATGAGCATTGCTCGCGACCCCCACGAAGAACCAACCCGCACGGCGATTCAAGACGAGGCGATTGTCGACAATCTCGACCTGCTGCTCGCCTGTCTCCCCGGCGAGATTGTTGCTGCCATCCGCGAGCTGGCAACCCGCGAGGAGCTTGCCGCCGGGCGCGATGGACTCCTGGAGATCGTGATGGACCGCGGTCGTCGCCCAGAGGCGCGACTCACCTCGGGTGATGTAACGCTGCTCGACCGCGAGGTGACCGACGAAGACTTGAACTGGGTGATCTCCCGCATCGGCAACTTTGGTGGAGATAATCGCGCCGGCATCGAACGCACACTCCACCGCATCTCTGCAATTCGCAATCGCTCAGACCGAGTCGTCGGCCTCACCTGCCGTGTTGGTCGGTCAGTGTTTGGCACGATCGAGATTTTGCGCGATCACATCGAGGCGGGCCGCTCAATTCTGATCATGGGCCGCCCAGGCGTTGGTAAGACCACCATGCTGCGCGAGGCGGCGCGCGTCCTCGCCTCCGAGTTCAGCAAGCGTGTGGTGGTGGTTGATACCTCGAACGAAATTGCCGGCGATGGAGACATTCCGCATCCCGCAATCGGCAAGGCGCGTCGCATGCAGGTGAGTGCACCAGAGCGACAGCACCTTGTGATGATCGAGGCGGTCGAGAACCACATGCCCGAGGTGATCGTGATCGACGAGATCGGCACCGAAGCCGAGGCGATCGCCGCACGAACGATCGCCGAGCGCGGCGTGCAGCTGATCGGCACCGCCCACGGCAATAGCCTCGACAACCTGATGTTGAACCCAACGCTGACCGACCTGATCGGTGGCATTCAGAGCGTCACCCTCGGTGACGACGAGGCGCGCCGACGCCGCACGCAGAAGAGTGTGTTGGAGCGCAAGGCGCCACCAACCTTCGACGTCATCGTGGAGATCATCGATCGCGACCACATCTTGGTTCACGAAGATGTTGCAGGAACCGTTGACGCACTGCTGCGCGGCGACGCGGTGGCCCCAGAGGAGCGCTGGCGCGATGAGGGTGGCGTCCGCCGATCGCATGCACGCATTCGCCCAGGACAGACGGCGCAAGGTGAGTCCCGCCGATTTGGTGGCCTAACACCAGGCGACGATCGCCGCGGTCGACGAAGTGATCGAGGTGATCGTGGTGATGAGGGACGTGGTGGTTGGCGACGCAACCGCGAACAGGCACGACACATTGAGACGATCCCGGGCGGCACCGCCACGCCAGTGATTCGCGCATTTGAGGGCGACCCTGTCGCTGGTGGAAGTTGGCGCCCAGAGCGCGGTTGGAGCCACGACTCAATGTCGGCAGCCATCTCTGAGATGGATCGCGAGCCGATCGGTCGAACGGTGAGTGGTGCGCTTGTACCCGCGGAGTGGGATGAGGCACCAGACGCCGATGACGACGAGCGCGAAGTCAGTCAGTTGCCGCAACTGCGCGTCTTGGCGCACGGCATCTCGCGCAAGAAGCTTGAGGCGGCAATTCGCGAACTCGGACTCCCGGCAACCACCGCGCGCACCGCTGATGAGGCCGACGCCGTGGTGACGATTCGCAATGAGTTCAAGCAGCGCGGCACGCCGATTGTTGACGCTGAGCGACGTGGCGTGCCGGTGCATGTTCTGAAGAGCAACGCCTCTGAGCAGATGGAGCGCGCACTCCTCGACATCTATCAGTTGCCACACGACCCACGCGAGATCGCCATGCGCGAGGCGAAGGCGGGGATCGAAGAGGTGCAGCGCACCCAGCATCCTGTAGAGCTTGCGCCGCAAAATGCCTACATCCGTCGACTCCAGCACCAGCTCGCCGGAGACGCTGGTGTCACCAGTAGTTCGCGCGGCCGCGATCCACATCGACGCGTTCGACTTGAGCCTCAGGGTCGCTCTTCGAGCACCCCTCGTCGTCGTCGCTAGCGCGCGATGTTCATCACCTTCGAAGGACCAGACGGATCGGGGAAGTCCACCCAGATCGCCCTCTTGGCGGAACGGCTCCGCGCAGCGGGTCGCGAAGTGCTGACCGTGCGAGAGCCGGGTGGCACACCGGCGGGGGAGCGCATCCGAGCACTCCTTCTTGGTGAGGGTGGCGCTGTGGAGATCAATCCGCGTGCCGACGCGCTTCTCTTCAACGCATCGCGTTCGCAGCTGGTGACCGAGGTGATTCGCCCCGCACTGGCGCGTGGCACCACCGTCGTCGCCGATCGCTTCGCCGACTCCACACTTGCATACCAGGGCTACGGGAGTGGACTCCCACTCGATGAGCTGCGTGCAGTGATTGCCTTTGCCACCGCAGGGCTGACCCCAGACCTCACCGTGCTCCTGGACCTTCCTGCAGAGGAGGGGCTTGCCCGCAAGTCGGGCGACGGGCGCACGCGCTTTGAAGAGGGGTTCGACGCTGCATTCCATACGCGTGTTGCCGACGGCTTCCGTGCACTCGCCGCTGCGGAGCCTACGCGCTGGCGAACCTTCGATGCCCGCCGCCCGAAGGGTGAGCTCGCGGATGAAATCGCCTCTGCCGTTGACCTCGCTACACTTCGTCAATGAGTGGCCCATTCATTTCCAAGATCGACACCCTGCGACCCGCATTTGGGTTCGATGACATCTCGCTCGCCCCTGGCACCGACACCATCGATCCTGCCGACGTCGACCTCACGCAAGAGTTTTGCGGCATCCCACTCACCGAACCGATCATCGCTTCGGCGATGGATGCGGTGGTCTCGCC
>CANKMK010000063.1 GCA_947483025.1 Chloroflexota bacterium
CTGTCCTATCCCTGCCCCTCAAGTGAGGACTTGCGAAGACTATGACCCACGGGGGGTGGGGTCAAACGCCGTTGCGGGTAGGATGGGGGAGATGCGCCCGTGGGGCGCCACCGAGAGCCCCGAACGGGGCGAAAGGGGACCCGTGGCCACCACCGAAGCAGCCGTCCTTCAGGCCCTCTCCGGCGTTCAAGAGCCAGAGCTCGGTCGCGACATTGTTACATTGGAGATGGTCAAGGAGATCACCCTCAACGGTGACCAGGCCAGCTTCATGATCGAGTTGACCACCCCAGCCTGCCCCTTGAAGGACGTCATTGAGCGTGACATCCGCGCCGCCCTCGATGGGATCGGTGTGACAGTGGCCGAGCTCCGCTGGGGCTCCAAGGTCCGCCGCGCCTCCGCCTCGACCCAGGAGCGCCTCCTCCCCGGCATTCGTAACATTGTCGCCGTTGCCTCAGGGAAGGGTGGGGTCGGCAAGAGCACCGTCTCCGTCAACCTGGCGGTCGCCCTGGCCCAGAGCGGCGCCCGCGTCGGCCTGCTCGACGCCGACATCACCGGGCCAAACCTCCCGCAGATGATGGGTGCGACCGGCACCCCGAAGTCGAGCGCCGGCGGCAAGATCGAGCCGATCGAGCGCCACGGCGTCAAGCTCATCTCCATTCAGTTCTTTGTGCCAGAGGGTCAACCGATCGTCTGGCGCGGCCCACTCATCGGCGGCGCCATTCAGCAGTTCCTGCGCGACGTGGAGTGGGGCGACCTTGACTATCTCGTCGTCGATCTGCCACCTGGAACCTCTGATGCGCAGCTCACGCTGGCGCAGGCGGTGCCAATCGCCGGCGCAGTGCTTGTCACCACGCCGCAAGACGTCGCCCTCTCTGATGTGACGAAGGCGCTCGCCATGTTCCGACGCATGAACGTGCCAATTCTCGGCATCGTTGAAAACATGTCGGCGTTTGCCTGCCCACACTGCGGCGAACTCACGGAGATCTTCGGACGCGGCGGCGCAGAGCGCCTCGCAAAAGAGGAGGGCCTCGATCACCTCGGCCGCATTCCGCTGGAGATGGCGGTGCGACAGGGTGGCGATGCAGGGATCCCCGCCGTTGCACAGCGCGAAGAGGGTCCAGCCGCCGCAGCGCTCAAGGAGTTGGCCGGTCAAGTCGCCGCGCGACTTGCAGTGCGCGCAGCCAACGAGACGGCGCCAACGTTAACGGTCGCCTAACCACATGACCGAAACGCCGGGTGGATCAACGGAGCGCGAGGGATTCAGCGACGACATCGCGCAACTGATCGTTGCGGTGCGCGCACTCATTGGCGGCCATTGGGATCTCTTCCGCGCCGAACTCGGTGCGATCTCTCGTGATGCCGTTGGTGTGCTGCTCGGCGCAATCGCGGTTATCACGCTTATCACTGCAGCGCTACTCGGTCTACTGCTCGCCGTCTTCATGTTGCTCGGCGCAGCGTTCTTCGGCTCCATGATCTGGGGCGCGGCGCATGTGACGCTGCTCTTGCTTGTGGTTGCTGCGGCGATCACGTCGGCGGTGCTGCAGATCACCGCACCACGTCGCGCGCGGTCGTTCCTCCTCGCGGTGGTCGGTGGCGCAATCGGTGCGCTGCTTGTGCTCTTCGTCTTCAACGGATCAGCCGGTCCCGCAACTGCGGCCTCGCTCCTCTTCGCGTTGAGCTTCTTGCTGGTGGATCTGCTGGTGGGGCTGGCAACGTTCGACATGCAGCGCTTTACCGATCGGTTCCGCCCACTTGCGACAGAGCATGAGCTCCGCGCCACCTTCGATGCAGTCGATGATCTTCGCGATGAGGCGGCCACCGCCTTTGCCGAAGAGGTTGGTGGTGCGGTCGGCGCCGCCGATGCTGCCATTGCGCCAGCCCGCAAGGTCGTTCGAGCCGCCGCCGATGCGCTGCGCGGCATCGCCGATCGACTGCGCGAGCGACGTGGGTCCGGCGACGAGGGCGACAATGCCTGACGAGACGACGGAACGCGATCAGCGCGCCAAGCGGGTGGAGCTCCTCGCTGAGAGCCGCCCTGCGGTGGCGGAGCGGCTCGCGGCTGTCCGGCTCTCCCGAGAGGCGTCGCTCGTGCGCGTTCGGGCGATTGGCGGTCGACTGCGCCCGAGCGGCGGTCTGGGGCAGGAGCTGCGTGATCGCCCTCTTCGAGCCCTCGGCCTCCTCGGCGTCCTGGCCCTCCTCCTCGTGCGTTGGTTCGGCTCTCGTTCAGGCGGCTCGGCAACCCGTGGCGGCGGTGCAGGGAGCGCCTTTGTCAGCGGGGTTGTGGCGGCAGCAGCCCAGCGCGGCGGGCGCGCAGTAATTGATGCGTTGATCGATGGCCGACCTGCGGTGGACGGAACCTCCGTGGGCGACGATGATGCTCGGGGGCGAGTGGCGAAACGGTAGACGCGCCGGCCTTAGGAGCCGGTGTCGGCAACGACGTGTGAGTTCGAGTCTCACCTCGCCCACCAGAACAAGGGTCGTCGGGTACCCTGTGCGCTCATGGAATTCACGACCACTCCTGCAGAGAAGAGCACCGTCCGACTCGAGGTCACCCTCGCGGTCGCAGACGTGGCCGCGGCAATCGCCCAGGCGGTTCGCCACGTCGCCGGCCACAGCCGCATCCCAGGCTTCCGCCCAGGGAAGGCGCCACGCTCCATTGTTGAGCGCTTCGCTGGCATCAATCGCATCCTCGATGAGGCGACCGAGATCCTGATCGAGCGCGGCTATCGCGACGCGATCATGAAGTCCGACATCGTTCCGCTCACCAGCCCGAAGATCGATGCGAAGCCGATCGTTGAAGGCGAGGCCTACACCTTCACTGCGCTGATTCCAGTTCCGCCCGAGGTGAAGCTCGGCGACTATCGCGGCTACACGTTCGAGCCAACCTTCGAAGAGCCTGACGAGGCGAAGGTCGAGGCGGTCGTCAACGATCTGCGCGACAGCTACGCAACGCTCACCCCCGTCACCGATCGGGGCGCGGAGCTGGGCGACTACGCGATCATTGCCTTCGACGGATACCGCAGCGACAACGGCCTTGCGATCGATGGCGCATCGTCGGAGCGCATGCCGATCGTCATCGGCTCCGATCGTCTCATTCCAGGATTCGAGGCGCAGCTCGTTGGCGCAAAGGTTGGCGACGCCACCACCGTTGAGGTGACCTTCCCTGAGGACTACCAAGAGGCAGCCCTACAGGGCGTGCCGGCGCGATTCGATGTCGTCATTAATGATTTGCGCGCGCGGGTCCCGCCGCCGCTCGACGATGCCTTCGCTGCACAGGTTGCCAACGTCACCGACGTTGCTGGTCTGCGCGCCGAGATCCTGACGCGCCTCAAGGCGAGCGCTGTCGATCGTGGCCGCCACGAGTTCGCCGACAAGATCGTTGAGTTCGCCATGGATGGTGCAACTGTTGAGATTCCTGATCCACTCATTGAAGAGGAGATCGACGGACTTGTCGACGAGCTGGCGCGCAGCATCGCGCGACAGGGGCTCACCTTTGAGCAGTACCTCGGCGCCGCGGGCAAGAGCGTCGAAGAGATTCGTGCCGAGATGCGTGAGCGCGGCGAGCGTCGTGCGAAGACCCTCCTTGTCTTGAGCTCGGTCGCTGGCGCCGAAGGGGTCGAGGTCCCCGAGGAGCTGATCGACGAAGAGGTGGAGCGCGCCCGCCCGCAGACGCAAGGCCAGCGCAAGCTCGAGGCGTATCTCTCATCGGAGCGCGGTCGCCGAGCGATTCGTGCCTCACTGCGCCGCTCCCTGGTGGTTGAGCGGCTCGTTGACGAGTGGTTTGACGCTCATCCGAAGGCTTGGCCAACCTGGGCACCTGAGCGCCCAGCGACGCCTGCCGCCGCGAAGGCTCCCGCCAAGTAAACTCAGCCTCCCGCAGGGAGCGGGTGCACACGTAGGGGGTGACCAATGCTCGTACCAATGGTGATTGAGTCTTCCAGCAAGGGCGAACGCGCCTACGACATCTGGTCACGCCTTCTCAAGGAGCGCATCATCTTCCTTGGCGGCCCCGTCGAAGACGACATCGCCAACCTGATCATTGCGCAGCTCCTCTTCCTCGATTCAGAGGATCCCGAGAAGGAGATCTCGCTCTACATCAACAGCCCAGGGGGCGTAATCACCTCCGGCCTCGCCATCTACGACACGATGCGCTACGTGCGCGCCCCGGTGAGCACCATCTGCACCGGCATCGCCATGTCGATGGGCGCGGTGCTCCTTGCTGCTGGTGCCCCAGGTCGACGCTTCGCGCTGCCGCACAGCCGCATCATGATTCACCAGGGTTCCGGCGGATTCCGTGGCAACACGCCCGATGTCTTCATTCAGGTGAAGGAGATGGAGCAGCTCGTGCGCACGACGCAAGAGATCCTCGCCGCCCACACGGGCCAGCCGATGGAGAAGGTCGTGAAAGATACGGACCGCGACCTCTTCCTCTCGCCAGAGCAGGCGGTGGAGTACGGCATCATCGACGAGGTCTACAAGCTCCCTGCCATCGTCCCGCCTAAGGGGAAGTGAGGCGCGCCGCATGAGCGGAGGAGCAGGATCCGGAGAGTCGGGAGGCGGTAAGACGCGCGGCCCACGCAGCGCGGGCACGGGATCCTATCGCTGCTCCTTCTGCCGCAAGACGCAGGAGCAGGTTCGC
>CANKMK010000064.1 GCA_947483025.1 Chloroflexota bacterium
GATGGTGACGGCGGCGAGTGCTTCGCGCATGCCGGCGGCGGCCTCTTCCATGAGTGGCGAGTGGCTGGCGATGCTGACCTGCAGTCGCACGGCGCGCTTGGCGCCCGCGGCACTAGCGGCGGCAACGGCCGCTTCGATGGCGGCGACTTCACCAGAGAGCACGATCTGCCCTGGCGAGTTGCGATTGGCAAAGACCAGGATGCCGAGCTTCGCGCCCGCGGCGATCACGTCGGACTCGGCGCTCTCAGGCAGCCCGAGGATGGCGGCCATGGCGCCAGGGCGTCCCCCGCCCGAGGCCTGCATCAGCTCGCCGCGTCGGCGCGCGAGTCGCACGCCATCGGCAACAGAGAGTGCTCCCGCAGCAACCGCGGCGGCGTACTGGCCGGCCGAATGCCCAGCGATCAGGATCGGCTCGTCGAGTGCGGTGCCGGCAGCAGCGGCTCGTTCTCGCGCGGCGGCAAGGAGTGCGATGGAGATGGTGAGGATGGCGGGCTGTGCGACCTCGGTGCGCTCGAGGGCTTCAGCTGGGCCGGTGGCCATCAACTGGCCGAGTGGCTCGCCCAGTGCGGCCTCAGCCTCCGCCAGAACGGCGCGTGCGGCGGGGGAGGCGGCGAGGGCGGCGGCACCCATGCCGACGCTCTGCGAGCCCTGTCCAGGGAAGATCCACGAGGTGTTCGGAGACATGCGGCGAATCGTAGCCGCCCCCATAGGGCGCTGCGCTACTGTATGCGCATATGCATACACCTCGCCGCAGCCGCATCTCCGAGATCACGAAGGCCGCCGAAGGGTTGCGCAGCCGCCTCCCAGCCGCAGTGCGCGTTGCCCGCGGCGAGATGGGGGAGAGCCCGCTCGATGAGGTGTCGCGACGCCGGCAGAGTCTCGGTGAGATCGGCGGTCGCATCGTTTCCATTCGCCGCCTCTGGCGCGAGCTGGTCCTCTCAACGGCGCAGCAGTTGGCACCGAGCGAACTCTCGCTGGCGCAGGTCGCCGCCCTCTATCTGCTTGCCGACGGCAAGCCGCGATCGGTGGGAGAGATTGCGCGAGACCTTGGCCGCTCGCATTCGGCAACGAGTCGTCTGGTGAGCTTCTTGCATGAGCGTCGCTATCTGCGCGCCGCGCCAACGAGTGATGGGCGCGTGCGTCGATCGCAGCTGGCGGCAAGTGGTGAGGCGTTACTGACGTCGATCGATCGCGGTCGCGCCGAGCAGTTTGTGGATCTGGTTCGTCGACTGCCGAAGGCGGAGCGCGGTCTGGTTGCTGCAGCAGTTGCCGCGCTGGCAACGCGCGCGCCGGTTACTCCCCCGCGTACCCCATAGCTACGTCGTAGAGGACTTCAACGCCCCAGGCGAGAGCCTCTTGCGAGACGCGCTCGTCGATCCCGTGGAAGCGCTCCATGAAGCGCTCCTTCGGATCGAGCAGATACGGTGAGAATCCGTAGGTTGGAATCCCGGCTGGCACCGTGATCTTCGCGTCGGTGGCATATGGCGCAACCGCCGGCATCAAGATGGCCTCGCCGTCGCGCGTGCGAATTGCGGCGCTCGCAATGCCGAGAATTTCGTGGTCCATCGGGTTGCTGACTGCGGCGCCGTACTCAATGAGGTCGAGCTTCACGAACGGTGCAAGGTCTGCGCCGATTCGGTCGAGCATGTTGCGTTCGGCAGCCTCGCGCGTTGTCCCCGGCAGGATGCGGCTATCGACGGTGAGGGTTGCGGAGCCTGGCAACACATTGGAGCGAATGCCCGAGGTGAGAATCGTTGGGGCGAAGGTGTCGCGCAGCACGGCGCGCAGTGCGCGAAGCAGCTCGGGGGCGCAGCCTGCGGCGGCCGCCTCGCTGTTGAGCTCCTTGGCATCGTCGAAGGTCTTCTCGCTGAGGAGGCGCTCGAGGCGACCGATCGCCCCAGCCGGGAGGGCGGCTCGAAGTGCGGCAAGAAGTGCCTCGTTCTCAGGCACGATCTGAACGGGACCTGGCACTGAGACGCGCTCCACCACCTGGGCGGCGCGCAGCAGGGCGTTATCGCTGTCGGGCATCGAGGCGTGACCCCAGCGGCCGCTGACGGTGATGGCGAAGCGGGCGAAGCCCTTCTCGGCAACCTGCAGTGGGTAGATGCGACGACCGGCGGCGGTGATCGTCATGCCGCCCGCCTCGGTGAGTCCAACGGCAGCATCGAGCCAGTGCTTGCGATCCTTCAATACAAGGGCGATGCCGTCGAGGCCGCCCGTCTCTTCGTCGGCGGTGGCGGTGAGGATGATGTCGCGACGCAGGCCAGGGATCACATCCTTTGCTGGATTGAGACCGGCGGCGCGAGCGCGCGCGCAGAGGAGTCGAATCACGCCAACCTGCACGGCAAGCGCACCCTTCATGTCGACGGCGCCACGACCCCAGATGTAGCCATCCTTCACGACGCCCTCAAATGGATTCACCGTCCAGCCGTCTTGATTGGCTGGCACCACATCAAGGTGCGCGAAGAGGAGGAGTGCGCCGTCTTGCGGATCACGTGGGTCAAGGTGTGGATTTGCGGCGGAGGCGCTGCCGCGCAGTCGCACGCTCACATTGCCGCGGTCTGGGATTGGCTCGAAGAACTCTGGCTCAAGGCCTTCGCGACGAAGGAGCTCGATCAATACCTTGGCGGCACGCGTCTCGTTGCCTGGTGGGTTCACGCTCTCGGCGCGAATCAGCTGCACTAGATCATCGCCCGCTTCTGCGCCAATGCGCTTCATCAGTGCGGCGTCAACCGTGGCGGAGGGGAGACCCTTCGGGAAGTGATCAGCGGCGGTTGCGGTGAAGCGCGAGGTGCCGCTCACTGGCCCGCTCCGGCGATGGTGAGGATCAACTGAAGGATCAACGCGACGATGGTGATGCCAACGAGCCCACCCACAATGACCTTTACGCCGCGCATGCCGCTGCGCTCGTCAGCGTCGGCTTTCGCCTGCTGTGCCTTGGTGAGTCGGTCGCCCCCTGGGATTGCTGGAGCATCAAGACCGCGGAGGCCACCACGTGGGTCCTTAGGGTTGATCGCCTTCGCTGCGCTCATCGGTCGGTTGACCCTTTCAGCGCCTTGGCGAGGCGCACCCCTGTAGTGATGGCGCCATCTGACGCGCTGCTCACGAGGGCAGCGTACTTCGCCCAGACGCCGCCAGCGTAGTGTGGTGCGGGGGCGCGCCAGGCGGCGCGACGGGTTGCCAACTCGCTCTCGGCAACCTCAATGCGCAGCTCGTGTGAGTCAACATCGATCGTGACGGTGTCGCCTTCCTGCACGAGGGCGATCGGTCCGCCGAGTGCCGCCTCAGGAGCAATGTGCGCGACCATGAAGCCATGGGTTGCGCCAGAGAAGCGACCATCGGTAATGAGTGCAACTTCGTCGCCGAGCCCTTGGCCCACGAGTGCGGCGGTTACGGCGAGCATCTCGCGCATCCCTGGTCCGCCCACCGGACCTTCGTAGCGAATGACGACGACGTCGCCAGCAACGATGGCGTTCGCACGGATCGCAGCGAATGCAGCCTCCTCAGAATCGAAGACGCGTGCTGGGCCACTGTGATGTCGACGCTCGTGACCGGCGAGTTTCACGATCGCACCCTCGGGTGCCAAGCTGCCGCGCAGCACCGTGAGGCCGCCCGTCTTCTTGATTGGGTTGTTGATTGGGCGAATCACATCCTGCCCTGCGCGCTCGTTCGCCTGCGAGGCGATCTCGCCCATGGTTCGTCCGTCAACGCTCTGCTCGTTCAGGTGAAGCAGGCCACCGGCGGCGAGTTCGCGCAACACCAACGCAATGCCACCAGCCTTATAGAGATCGAGTGCGGCGTACGAGCCACCAGGGATCAGGTTGCCGATCACCGGGGTCGACTCGCCGAGTCGCTCAAAGGCTTCGATCTCAAGCGGCAGGTCGAACTCGCGTGCAATGGCGAGCAGGTGGAGCACCGCGTTCGTGGAGCCGGCGGTCGCACCGACCGCGCGAATCGCATTCTCGAGGGCCTTGCCAGTAACGATGTCGCGCGGCTTCACGTTCTTGCGCACCAGCTCCACGGCGATCTCGCCGGAGCGCTCGGCTGCGGCGATCTTGTCGGGGTCGGTGGCGGGAATCCCATTGAGGCCGGCGGGTGAGAGGCCGATCACCTCAAGGGCCATGCTCATCGTGTTGGCGGTGAACTGGCCGCCGCAGGCACCCGCCCCTGGGCAGGCGGCGTTCTCAAGATCCCAGAGCTCTTCCGCCGTGATCTTCCCCGCGTTGTACGAGCCGACCGCTTCGAAAACGCTCTGGACCGTCACATCCTTCCCCTTATAGGAGCCCGGAAGGATCGTGCCGTTATAGAGGACGAGCCCAGGAATGTTCAGGCGACCGAGTGCCATCGCGGCACCTGGGCTGGTCTTGTCGCATCCGGTGAGGCAGACAATTCCGTCGAAGCTGTGCCCCATGGAGACGAGCTCGATGGAGTCGGCGATGATCTCGCGCGAGATGAGCGAGGCCTTCATCCCCTCGGTCCCCATTGCAACGCCGTCGGAGACAGAGATGGTGCCGAACTCCATCGGCGTGCCGCCCGCGCGTCGAATGCCGCGCTTCACCGCCTCTGCGAGTTCGCGCTA
>CANKMK010000065.1 GCA_947483025.1 Chloroflexota bacterium
AGTGGGCTCGCCTCCGCCTCTTCGCGGGTACGCGTGCAGTTGGCCGGATCCACCGCCACACCGCCAACCTCGGCGGTGAACGACCAGATCTCAATGCCGAGTGCGCTGAGCAGCGCCTTGGCAACACCACCAGCGGCGACACGCGCCGCGGTTTCGCGTGCCGAGGCGCGCTCCAACACGTTGCGCACATCGTCGAAGCCATACTTCAGCGCACCAGCAAGGTCGGCGTGCCCTGGTCGAACGCGTGTGACCGGAATTGCGCGCTTTGTGCCCTCGGCGGCCGCAGCGGCGAGTGCCGCCGCCTCGTCGGCGCTCAGTGGGGCGACCTGCATCACGCTCGTCCAGTTCTCCCAGTCGCGGTTCTCAATGAGCAGCAGGATCGGGGAGCCGAGCGTTGCACCGTGGCGGACGCCGCTGCGAATCCGTGCGCGGTCCTGCTCAATCGTCTGACGAGCGCCGCGGCCGTAGCCACCCTGGCGTCGTCGCATATCAATCTCAAGAGCCGCCTCGGTGAGTGGCACACCCGCAGGCATGCCTTCAACAATGACGCCGAGCTCTGGTCCGTGCGACTCGCCTGCGGTCAAGAATCGAAAGGCCATGATCTCCCCCTCTACTTCGCGTTGCGCTTCGCTGCAGTGTCAAACGCTTCGCGCATCACCGCAATAGGGGCCGGTCGCCCCGTCCACAGTTCAAACGCCGCCGCACCCTGCAGCAGCAACATCTCACGCCCATCGATCGCTTCCGCGCCCGCAGCGCGCGCCGTGCGCACCAGCGCCGTCTCGCCCGGCGCATAGACCACGTCAATCACGAACTGTCCGGCGCGGAATGCCGCCGCTGGGAGCGGTAGGGCGCCGTCACTCAGGCCAAGGGTCGTGGCGTGCACCACGAGGCCGGCAATCTGCGCCTCCTCAATCAGGAGCCCCTCATGCCACGGCGCGGCGCGCACGGTGAGGTGCGGCGACGCCTTGCGCACCTCGGCAACGAGCCGCTCGGCGCGGGCCAGATGGCGATTGGCAATAGAGATCTGCGCAACACCTGCGGTCACGAGCGCCGAGATCGCCGCCTTCGCTGCACCACCAGCACCGAGGACTAGCGCATGTCGCGGGGTGCGACGTCCATCGAGCAGGCCGTCGAGCGCACCGCGGAAGCCCGCCGCGTCGGTATTGCGACCAACGAGTCGGCTCCCAGCTCGGGTAATCGTGTTGACGGCGCCAATTTGTACGGCGTCATCGGTGAGCGAATCGAGGAGCGGGGCGATCTTCTCCTTGTGCGGCACCGTCACGTTCGCCCCCATCACCAGTGGATCGGCGCGCAGCTCGGCAACGACGCGGGCCAGATCGGCGGGTGCAACATCCATCGCCTCGTAGCGAACTGGTAGACCGATCGAATCGAACGCGGCCTGCTGGAACGCGGGGGAGAGGCTGTGCTCCACCGGGTGACCAAGCAAGAGAATGCGCCGCCCACTCATGCTGCGGCTCCAATGCGTGCCAAATCGTCATAGAAGGTGGGGTAGCTCACCGCTGCCGCAGCAGGGTCGTCGACCGAAACCGCGGCACCACTCACCAGGCCAGCGATCGCAAAGGTCATCGCCAAACGGTGATCGCCAAGTGACTCGGTGAGACCGGCCGTCGGTCGGCCGCCGCCAACGAAGTGCAGATCGTCGCCCGTCACCGAAACAGTCAGCCCAAGTGCGGCAAGCCCCGCGGCAACACCGGCGATACGGTCGCTCTCCTTGGCGCGCAGCTCGCCAGCGCCGCGAATGCTGGTTGCGCCGGTGGCCATGGCCGCCGCCAGCGAGAGGATCGGCACCTCATCAATCGCCAGCGCCACGTCCGTAGGCGTCATGTCGATGCCGTGGAGGGCGGCACTGCGAACGCGTAGGTCGCCGATCGGCTCGCCAGAGCCGTCATCGGGGCTTGGGAACTCGTCGATGCGGGCGCCCATGCGCAGCAAGAGGTCGATGGCGTGGCGTCGGGTGGGGTTCAACGAGACGCCGCGAATGAGTAGATCGGCGTCTGGGTGCAGGCTTCCGGCCACCAGCCAGAAGGTGGCCGACGATGGATCGCCTGGAATGGTGACGAGTGGGAGGGCGGTGAGCTCGCCTGGGGCAATCGAAACGGTCGTCCCACTCCCATCGTGAGCAGTTCGCAGCGCAGCGCCGCGTGCCACGAGCATGCGCTCGGAGTGATCGCGCGTGGCCACCGCCTCGCGATAGGTGCTCTCGCCAGTTGCCGCCAGTGCGGCCAGCAGGACGCACCCCTTTACCTGTGCACTTGGCGTTGCTGGTGCCCACGTAGCGCCACGCAGTGCACCACCCGTAATGGTGAGTGGTGCGCGCGTGCCCGCCTCGCCCGACCCGCTCACAACCGCGCCCATCGCAGCGAGCGGTTCAAGCACTCGCGCCATCGGCCGACTCTGTAGTGAGGCATCACCCATCAGCGTGTGTACGCCAGATACGCCGGCCACGAGGCCCGCGCCGAGCCGCATCGAGGTTCCCGAGTTGCCGCAATCAAGCGACGCAGCAGCGGCACGCAGCGAGGCACGGCCACCAGAGCGCACGCGCCATCGCGCCGTTCCTGGCGCATCACCAGGCTGAGTCGCTTCACGCGAAACAGCAGCGCCGAGCGCGGCAGCGATCCCCGCGGTAGATCGCACGTCATGCCCGTCGCCGGCGCCAACCACGAGCGTCTCGCCATCGGCGAGCGCGGCGTAGAGGAGCGCACGATGGCTCATTGACTTGTCGCCTGGAAGGCGCAGCTCACCGCGCAGACGATCGCTCATCGCCCAGAGGCCTCGCCCGGGTTCGCGTGCATTGGTGAAACGACCGAATGAATCGTGCGCAGCTCGCCAGCCAAGCGCGAGAACATCGGCAGGGTGAGGGACTGCTCGCCATCGGACCAAGCCTCCTCTGGCTTCGGGTGCACCTCGACCATGATGCCGTCGGCACCAGCGGCAACGCCGGCGTACGACATTGGTGCAACCATCCAGCGCTTCCCGGTGGCGTGGCTCGGGTCAACGATGACCGGCAAGTGGGTGAGTCGGCGCAAGATCGGCACCGCATTCAGGTCGAGTGTGTTGCGCGCCGCCGTCTCAAAGGTGCGGATGCCGCGCTCGCAGAGGATCACTTGGCGGTTGCCCGCAGCAAGGATGTATTCGGCGGCGAGGAGCCACTCCTCAATGGTTCCCGAGAGGCCGCGCTTCAGCATCACGGGCATGCGCGTTCGCCCCACGGCGTTGAGCAGCGAGAAGTTCTGCATGTTGCGCGTGCCAATCTGCAGCACGTCGGCGAACTCGGCGACCATGTCGACCTGCGCCGGCTCCATCACCTCCGTAATGATTGGGAGCCCGGTGCGCTCACGCGCCTCGGCAAGCAGGCGCAACCCTTCAAGGCCGAGCCCCTGGAAGGCGTATGGCGAGGTGCGTGGCTTGAAGGCGCCACCGCGCAGCAGTGTTGCCCCCGCAGCGGCGACACCGGCAGCAACTTCGAAGAGTTGTTCGCGCGATTCGATCGAACATGGCCCCGCCATCAGCGTTAGTGAGCCGCCACCGATGACCGCATCGCGCACCTTGACGATGGTCGGCTCCTCGCGGAACTCCTGCGAGCTCAAGCGGTAGGCGCGGGAGGGGCGCGCCACGGAGGCAACACCCGCCATTGCCACGAACTCGTTGCTCAACTTCTCATCGAAGCCCTTCGGGCCGAGGAGGGCGAGGGTGAGCCCGCGCTCCGATGCCTCGTCGTAGACGGCGAGACCCGCCTCAGTTGCACGGCTACGGATCGCCGCGATCTGTTCAGCTGTTGCCGACTGGTTGATTCGTACAAACATTGGTCACTCCACGCTCTTGGCGGACTCCCTGGTGCCGCTTCTGGGGGAAAAGAAAAGAGCAGAGGTCTCCCTCTGCTCACATCCCGGCAGGACCGCCGGTCAGACGCTTACGCGTCTGGGCAGGTCATGCCGGGTATCGAAAGTAGAAGCGGTTCACCATGGCCAAACTCTACGGCGGCGCGCGCCGTGGGTCAAGAAAGCGGGTTTTGTCACAAAAAACTGGCACCCCGTACATCGCCGCAGGGCGGGAAATGCGCCACGAAGCGGGGCGATTGCGCAAAAACACGCACAGATTCACCCCATACGCATGCGGGGAGCGTGCCGCGGCGGCGGAAGGGGCCTCTGCGTGCATCTGAACGAGGCCAAGCGCTGATTCCGCACGAATTACCCCCTACCAAAAGGGGATTTGCCCCGCGCTGGGCGTCAGCACACCCCGCAGCCGGGTATCAGCAGCTCGCAACTGGAGGGGTCAAGGGTTGGCCTACGCACAAAATCGAAAATTCACGCTTGCAGTTATCCACATTGTGTTTTAGTTTTCCACAAGCCCCAACAATGGGGTGGAGTTATGACCGTCCGAAGTACGGACTGGTCAGAGTGGAGGTAATCACATGGCTGTAAAGAAGCGAAAGGCCGCTGCGAAGCGCAAGCCTGCTGCCAAGAAGGTCGCTAAGAAGCGAACCGCGAAGAAGGCCGTAGCCAAGAAGGCTCCAGCCAAGCGAAAGGCCAAGCGCAAGA
>CANKMK010000066.1 GCA_947483025.1 Chloroflexota bacterium
TCACGACGTGTACTCCGAGTGGGATCTCGGCCGGAGGGTCAAGCGGCTCCCCGCTCTCAAGGTCAAATCGCGACAGGTGCAGTGGGCAGGTGACCGTGGGTCGATCGACGGTGGCTGGCGAAAGGAAGCCGCGATCTAGCTCACAATACTCGTGGGTGCAGACACCATCGACCGCCAACAGCTTGCCGCCACGATTCACCACCAAGATGGCCACGCCGCCTGGCCAGGCGAGGCGCATCGTGCCGTCGGGGAGTTCTACTGCGGGGAAGAGGCGCTCAGCTGGCATGCGATCGAGTTAGGAGGCGAGTGTGGCAGGCAGCTTTGCGAGTGCAGCGTCAAGCTTCGATGCCAGCACCTCGCGCAGACGATCCGCCTCGGCTTCAAGTGGGAGCGCAGCGACAACTGGCTCCAGGAAGCCCATCACAATCGTGCGTCGCGCTTCGGCATCGGTCAGCCCTCGTGAACGCAGATAGAAAATCTGAGCCGGGTCGATCGGCCCAACGGAGCTGCCGTGCGCTGCGCGCTCGCAGTCGGGCTGGTCGATCCAGAGCGATGGGATCGCAACGCTGCGCGCTGTCTTCGAAAGGAGCATGCCGAACTCCCCGAGGTACGAGTTGGTACCGCGTCCACTGCGTGGAATCGTTGTGACACCCTTGATGTATCCGCGCGCGTTCCCAGCAAATACGCCCTTTGCCAGCAAGTCGCCAACGGTCTTCTGGCCGGAGTGCAGGCTGTACGTGGTGAGATCGTGAATTTGATCGCCGGCGCCAAAGACCACCTCAACCTGGCGAACGCCAGATCCATCGCCCGCAAGCAGGTGATCGATGCGACCGCGCACCAGCCGTGCACCAACCTGCGCCACGGCGAGCTGTAGCTGCGCCTTGTCACCAAAGGTGTGGCGACGGACCGTCACATAGGCGCGATCTTCGGGAAGGTCTTGAATGGAGGAGAGTGACAGCGTTGCGCGGGCGCCGAGCGTGATCTCGCTGCTGGTTGCCAAGAGCGAGGTAGCAACGCCAGGCACTGCGGCGCTGCCGCTGATCTCCTCAACGATCGACGCCTGTGCGCCGTCGCCAAGATGTACGGCGATGCGCGCGATGAGCGAAGAGCCCGCCTCGGGGGCAACGACGCGAATCACGATCGGCGCGCTCAGTTTCCCCGCGCCGAGGGTGATCGAGACGCCAGCGTTCCAGAGCGCGGCGACGAGCGCAGCGGTGCGATCCTCGGTTGCGCCACCCATCGGCGTGGATGGGGTGAGTGGCGTAATGCTCAGACCGGCGGTGGTGGCCTCTGCACCGAGATAGGCGCCAACACCTGCACTCGAGATCTCAATCAGTGCAGCGGCGCCATCCGGCAGTGCGGCGGCGGAGAGAGGGCGAATCTCTTGTGAAAGCGGGGCCGGCGCGGCGCGCTCAACCTCTGCCGCTCGCAGGTCAACGTATCCGGTGAAGAGCAGGTTTGACTCCGTTGGGAGAGCGTGAAACGCCGCGAGTGCCGCCGTGCGCTCAGGTAGGCCAGCTCCGCCTGGGCTGAGCTTGGTGATCATGTCGGTGGTTGCCCACTCGAGTGGGAGATCTGCGAGTGCGCGGCGGGTCACCCGAGGGCCCCCTCCATCTCGAGTCGAATCAGGCGATTGAACTCAAGGGCGTACTCCATCGGCAACTCCTTGGTGAAGACTTCGAGGAAGCCCTGCACGATTAGGTTCGTTGCCTCGTTCTCCGTCATTCCGCGGCTCATCAGATAGAAGATCTGATCATCGGAAACGCGACCGACCGTCGCCTCGTGGCTCATCGAGGTGTCGTCCTCTTGGATGTCGATGTACGGATAGGTTTCGGAGCGGCTCCCCTCATCGAGGATCAGCGCATCGCATCGCACGCTGGTGGTGACACCAGTTGCACCGGGGGCCACGCGAACCGTGCCACGATAGGTTGCAACGCCGCCGTCCTTGCAGACCGACTTGCCGACGATGCGGCTGGTGGTGTTTGGTGCAAGGTGCACCGCCTTCGCGCCGGTGTCCTGATGCTGTCCCTTCGAGGCAACGGCGACCGAGACGATTTCGGCATGCGCCTTCTCGCCGAGCAGATAGATGCCTGGGTACTTCATGGTGAGCTGCGCACCCGTGTTGGCGTCGATCCACTCAACGGTCGCGCCAGCGTGCGCGTGCGCTCGCTTCGTGACCAGGTTGTAGACATCGTTCGACCAATTCTGAATCGTGGTGTAGCGGACCTTCGCACCCGGAAGAGCAATCACCTCAACGACGGCAACGTGCAGTGAGTCGGTGGCCCAGTTTGGCGCGGTGCAGCCCTCGATGTAGTGCAGGCTTGCACCCTCATCGACAACGATCAGCGTGCGCTCGAACTGTCCGGTGTTCTGGCCATTGATGCGGAAGTAGGCCTGCAGTGGAAGGGGCACATCGACACCCTTAGGCACATACACGAATGAGCCGCCCGACCAGACGGCCGAGTTCAGTGCTGCGAACTTGTTGTCCTCCGCTGGCACGACGGTGCCGAAGTACTTCTTGAAGATCTCTGGATACTCCTTCATCCCCTGGTCGGTACCCATGAAGACCACGCCGAGCTTCTGCAAGTCTTCGCGGACAGAGTGGTAGACAACTTCAGAGTCGTACTGCGCGCCGACGCCGGAGAGGAACTTGCGCTCCGCCTCTGGAATGCCGAGTCGCTCGAACGTCTTCTTGATCTGGTCGGGGACGTCGTCCCATGACTTCTCTTCGCGCTCGGATGGCTTGCGGTAGTAGACGATCTTCGAGAAGTCGAGCTTGGTCAGGTCGCCGCCCCACATCGGCATCGCACGCGCCTCAAAGTGCTTGAAGGCGCGAAGGCGATACTCCAGCATCCAGGCTGGCTCGTCCTTCGTCTCAGAGATCTCCCGGACCGTCGCCTCGGTGAGGCCGGCCTTCGTCTCGCGCAGGTAGGTGATGTCGTCGTGGAAGGCGTACTGCTCCCGTTCGTCGCGAACCGTCTCCTTAGCGACCGTCATGGAGCCTCCTCTTCCCTGCTGGACCGTGCGGGGTAATCCCGACTGATCGTATCAGGATTGGGCTGGCACCCCGATTAGGCAGCCTTTACCCGCTTACCGCGGGAGAGGCTCTCCTTGAGACCGTCAACGAGGCTGTACACCACCGGCACCACCAGCAGCGTGAGCAGTGTTGAGGAGAGGAGTCCGCCGATCACCACGGTGCCGAGTTCTGCGGCGATGATCGAGCCTTCGCTTGGGCCAGCCGCGAGCGGCAGAAGGGCCAAGATCGTTGCGACCGCCGTCATCAGGATCGGGCGTACGCGGGTTGCACCAGCGCGCAGCAGGGCATCCTTTGTTGGGACCCCCTCATGGCGAAGCTGTTCAACACGGTCGAGCAGCACGATGGCATTCGTCACCACGATACCGATCAACATCAAGAACCCAATGAGTGCCGAGATGCCGATCGGACGATCGGTGATCAGCAGTGCCGGGAAGGCACCGATGACGGCGAGTGGCAGGCTGAACATGATCACAAGCGGATCAACCAGCGAGTTGAAGACCAGCACCATGGTCAGGTAGACGAGCAGGATTGCGACGGCCATCGCCGTGAAGAGGCCGCTGAACGACTCGTTCTGCTGCTCCGTCACGCCGGCGAGGCGCACGTCCACCTTGCTCAACTTCCCTGCATCTTGCAGCTCGGTGACTGCCGTCTTCACGGCGGTGTTCACTGCACCCGTGTCGGCCACGGCGATCTCGCCCGTTACGTTCGCGGCAAGCGCCTGGTCAATGCGGGTAATGCTCGATGGGACCGATAGCTCTTCAATGGTTGCGATGCTGCTGAGTGGCACCTTCTTCGTGCCGCCAACCAGGTACGCACCAAGCTGTTCAATGTCGCTCACGGAGCTGCTGTCAATCTTGATGGAGAGGTTCACCTTTGAACCATCAATCGTGATCTGCCCGAGCAACGAGCCAACTAGGAGGTTGCGCACCTCACCAGCTACCTGGGCTGCCGAGAGTCCGGCCATCGCGGCCGCTGAAGGATTAACCGTGATCTCAATCTGGCGGCCCGCCTTCACAAGATCACTCTTGACGTTTGCGAGGTCGCCATTCGCGGCGAGCGTAGTGACGAGGAGGTCCGATGCTGCTTCAACATCAGCAGAGCGTTCGCCAGTGACGATCACTGAGATGGCGTTGGAGCCAGCGGCAAAGCCGATCTCCTCCACTGTCACAGTCCACCCTTGGGTACCGACCTCTGCCAGTGATTCCGCCAGGCGGGTCTTCGCTTCAGCAAGATCCGTATCGGCGCTCAGCACCACCGTCATTCGTGCGGCATTCGGTGCCCGGCCAGTGGTAGCGGCGACAAGTGTCTGCGTACCTGTTGAATCCGCGCTCGGAATCGAGGTCGTTACCAACTCAACCGTTTGGTCCTTGGCGAGGATCTCGTAGGCGACGCGGCTACGCGTGAGGACACGCTCTGTTGAGGTGCCGAGCGGCGGGTTCACCGTCACCGTGAGCACCTTCTCGCTTCCGCTGTTCAAGAACTGGGTTGGAATCGAGCCTGCGAGCGAGGTTGCCCCAA
>CANKMK010000067.1 GCA_947483025.1 Chloroflexota bacterium
AGCCTCTTGGGCAACGAGGGGGCCATCACCAACGTTCCCCTCCTGGCCGGAAGTGTGCTGGTGCTCTTCGCCCTCACGATCGGCGTCATGGCGATTGTCGGTGCACTGATTGAGCGGCTGGCATACCGACCACTCCGTCGATCACCTCGGCTGGCACCCCTCATCACCGCCATCGGCGTGAGCTTTATCTTGCAGAACATCATCCAGTTCTTCTTTGGGCCAACCATCGTCACCGTCCCGCAGCTCGTGCCGATTGAGTGGTCCATCGAGGTCTCGGGCTCCCGAGTCCCCCTCCTGAACCTCTTTGTGATTGCCTCCTCTGTCGCACTGATGTTTGCGCTTCAGCTCTTCATCTCGCGCACCCGCACGGGGCGTGCCATGCGCACCACCTCCATGGATCGTGACGCCTCGTCACTCATGGGCGTCAACATCAACCGCACGATCATGATCACCTTCCTGATCGGCTCCGGCCTTGCTGGCGCCGCAGGGGTGGTGCACGGCCTCTACTACGGCAACACCAGCTTCAACCTTGGATTCCAGTCAGGGCTGAAGGCCTTCACCGCCGCCGTGCTCGGCGGCATCGGCAACACGGCGGGCGCTGCACTCGGCGGCTTCCTCATCGCCTTCATTGAGGTTGGCGCCTCGGCCTTCGGGTACGGCCGCTGGGGTGGTGCCGTCGTCTTCTCACTCCTGGTGATCTTCCTTGTCTTCCGCCCAACAGGCCTGCTCGGCTCTCACTCAGGAGACCGCGCATGAGTCGGATCGTTGACGCCGTGAACGCCCCATTCGCACCGGTGCGAGCGTATTTCCGCAAACACCGTAGCTTCGGCATCTTCGTTGGGGTCGTGCTGTTGAGCGTTGCCCTGCCGCTCCTCACCCGCGTACCGCCGTTCGACGGCATTCAGTCGACGAATGCCTGGGTGAACGCCTTCACCACCGCCGCCATCTACGCCATGTTGGCGATGGGGCTCAACGTGGTGATCGGCTTCGCTGGCCTGCTCGATCTAGGCTACGCCGCCTTCTTCGCCCTCGGCGGATACACCTACGCTTTTGTTGCCTCGCCGTTTACAGGCGTCCACCTGCCCTTCTGGCCGATGCTGCTCGCCGGCGGTGTCGTTGGCGCAATCTTCGGTGTGCTGCTCGGTGCGCCGACGCTGCGCCTGCGCGGTGACTACCTTGCGATCGTGACCCTCGGCTTCGGCGAGATCGTGCCGATCACCCTCATGAATGCCGACAAGTTCACCGACGGCGTCAACGGTATTGGCGGAATCGACAAGCCAAGCATTCCTGGGATTCTGCAGTTCACACTGACGAACCCATGGCCAATGTACGGCCTAGTCATTGCGCTCTTCACGCTGATCATGATCATGATTTATCGCCTTGAAGATTCGCGACTCGGCCGTACGTGGGACGCCATTCGCGAAGACGAGCTCGCTGCGGAATCTTCCGGCGTCAACACCGTGATCGCAAAGCTCCAGGCGTTTGCTGTGGGCGCCTCGATCGCCGGCATCGTCGGCGTGGTGAACGCGGCCAAGATCACCATCGTTACCCCCGACCAGTTCCGCTTCGCCGTCTCCATCAGCGCCCTCGCGGCGGTGGTGCTTGGCGGCATGGGGAACACCATCGGTGTCGCCACCGGTGCATTCATCATCTATCTCTTCCAGAGCATTCTGCTCAAGCAGCTCAACACGCTCGTCGAAAACTTCAACATCCCGATCCTCAACCAGATTGACTTCTTGGAGTTCCAGTACGTGCTCTACGGCATCGTGCTGGTACTCATGATGCTGAAGCGGCCGCAGGGAATCTTCCCCGCACGTCGACGTATGCGTGAGTTCGCCCCCCTGAAGATTGGAAAGGGTGGCTTGAAGTGAGCGCAGCGAAGAGTGGTCCAATGCTGCGGGCACGCGGCATCACGCGAAAGTTCGGCGGCCTCGTCGCGGTGAACAACGTGGACTTCGAGATTCCGCGCGGTTCGATCAGCGCGATCATCGGGCCAAACGGCGCCGGGAAGACCACCTTCTTCAACGTGATCGCAGGCATCTACGCCCCAACAGAGGGCACGATTGAGCTCGACGGCAAGCCGTTGATCTCGCCGCCAACCGGCACCGGGCGAGAGCCGATCCTGCTGGTCCTTCCAACGATTCCGTTCATCGGCTTGGCGATCTACTTCCTGATGGCCGTGGGCGGCGATACCGGCCTCATTGAGGGAGTTGCCTCGGTCGCCGTCGCGCTGCTTGGTTTCGTTGGCGCGCTTCTCCTGAACATTGTTCGCCCGGCTTGGTACAACCGCTTCATCAAGCGGATCGGTGTCACCCGACCTGCGCGACCAAATGACATGGTCGTTGCTGGGCTCGCTCGCACCTTCCAGAACATCCGCCTCTACAAGAGCCTGACGACGCTGGAAAACATTCTTATCGGCATGCACGTGCACCTGCACGGCACCTTCTTCGGTGGCCTCTTCAAGACCCGTCAGGTGCGCGAAGAAGAGGCGGCCGCTGAGCAGCGTGCGCGCGAGCTTCTCGCATTTGTTGATCTTGCTGGCATGGAGAACGAGTTGGCGGCAAACCTGCCGTATGGCAAGCAGCGCCTCCTCGAGATTGCCCGCGCTATTGCGAGCCGACCAAAGCTCCTCTTGCTCGACGAGCCGGCAGCAGGCATGAATCCGAAAGAGACCGAAGAGATGACCGCACTTATTCGCCGCATTCGCGACGAGCTCGGCATCACCGTGCTGCTCATTGAGCACGACATGCGCGTCGTCATGGGGATCTCCGACCACATCACCGTGCTCGACCACGGTGAGAAGATCGCTGAGGGCCTACCGAAGGCGATCCGCACCAACCCGAAGGTGATCGAGGCCTACCTCGGCCGCGGCGCCGCAGCGGGACACTGAGAGGAGTACGACGATGGCACCACTGCTTGAACTAAAGGATGTGCACACGTACTACGGTGCAGTGCACGCCCTTCGTGGCGTCTCGCTCAAGGTAGAAGAGGGCGAGATCGTCACGCTGATCGGCTCCAACGGTGCCGGTAAAACCACCACGCTGCGCACCATCTCCGGACTTGAGCGCGCCCGTTCGGGGAGCATCAAGCTGAAGGGGAAGTCGATTGAGGCGGCGGAGCCGCACGACATCGTGCGCCTTGGTGTTGGCCATAGCCCAGAGGGCCGACGCGTCTTCGCCCGCATGTCGGTGCGCGAAAACCTCGAGATGGGCGCCTTCTTGCGCAAGTCTGGCCCCGATGTACAGAAAGACTTCAAGAAGGTCTTTGATCTCTTCCCACGTCTGAAGGAGCGCGAGAGTCAGGCCGCCGGCACCATGTCGGGTGGTGAGCAGCAGATGCTCGCGATCGGACGCGCCCTGATGGCGCAACCAAAGATCCTGTTGCTCGATGAGCCCTCCATGGGCCTCGCGCCAATCTTGGTCGAGCAGATCTTCGACATCATCACCGAGATCAACTCGCGCGGAACCGCGGTGCTGCTCGTCGAGCAGAATGCCATGATGGCTCTCGGTATCGCGAAGCGCGGCTACATCTTGCAGATCGGCGAGGTCACCCTCGAGGACAGCTGCGCGAAGTTGGCGAAGAACCCGAAGGTGCGCGAGGCCTACCTCGGCGTCTAGCCGGCGATCTTGCGGAGCGCCCTGAACAGGGCACGCCCGTCACTGCGATCTGCAATCTCTTTCGGCATCTGCCCCGCTGTTACCCCGAGCAACTGTTGATGCGCGGCAACCGCGCGCGCCAACCCAGTGATGTGGCGGGTTGGCCTTGCGCCACGCTCCCACCAGAGTCCGTCGATTGTCATTGCCCCCGTCTCCTTCACACGCCGTAGTTGAATACGGCCGACGATGGCGTCGCCTGCATGGATCGGCATCACATACGGGCCGTACACGCGCCGTTTCTCTGGCGTGTAGATCTCCCAGCGGTAGTGGAAGTTGTAGAGCGTCTCGAGGCGCTTCCGATCGTGGATGAGCGGGTCGAGTGGCGAGAGTAGCGTGACGGCGTTCGGATCCGCGGCCACCGGTCGCGTTCCAGCTGTGGCGCGCATCGCCGCCTCCAGGGCGAAGCGCTCCCCGCCAGGAATGCGCCACGGTCCTGGCAGCCCGTCGATCTCAATGTTCAGCAGGGCACCGCGCTCGGTGAGCCGGCGCACCAGCTCTTTACGCTTGAGTGGCCAGTCGGTCTGCACCCAGACGCCGTTGGCAGAGGCGAGCCCAAGGTCGCGGTGTCGTGCCAAGAAGGTGTGTTCGATCTGCTCCTCTTCGGTGATACGGCGCTCCAACACGTTGCGTGGAATGAGGCGCTCGGCAAGGTCAAACCAGCGGCGCGAACCATCGCGACGAGCCAGGTGGAGCAGCCCAGCGAGTTGCAACATTTCGAGGGCGGCGCGATATGCCGGTGTGGGCCCCCACGACCAGGCCACGGACTTTGAGGGGCCGAAGTCGGCAGCGCTCAGCGGCCCCTCGGCGGTGATGCGCGACAGGATCGTGTCGGCCCACGGCTTGAGGCGCTTGTAGGTTCCGTCGCGCCAGTAGCGCTCGCGGCGCTTGTCGGCGG
>CANKMK010000068.1 GCA_947483025.1 Chloroflexota bacterium
CAAGTTGCGCAGGAGTGGCTCGAGGAAACGGAAAAGGATCAGCGGCACAAAGGCGATCGCGTAGAGGGCGATCCACGAGTTTCGGGCGAGCTCGTCGCCAACGAAGTCGCTCCCGATCGTGAGTTGGTGCAGGAAGCCGAGCGCCATGGCGATATAGACGTAGAGGTGAATGCCGTACCAGGTCTCGTAGGCGAGCCGCGCACGAGCGGCGCGAATGGAGACGACGGCCACAATAATGAACAGCCCGAGGGCAACGGTGGCGCCAAGCCCACCCGCTTCAAGAATCGTAAAGGTGTAGATCTGCTCCCAAATCTCACCAATGGTTGGAACCGTGGTTGCGCCGGAGTATCCGATGGTGGAGGTCACCGCATGCACGCCAATGAACCAGACGCTGGCGAAACCGGCGAGTCGATGGATGCGTGATGCTTCGTCGCTCCCCAACACTTGGTCGATGAATGGCGCACGTGACATGAGCAGAATGCCGACCAGGGCCAGGTAGGTGCCAAAGAGTGCGGTGAGCTGGCCGATGGCGACGAGAGCGTTCAGTGGGCTGTCGAAGAGGTCGAGTCCGCCGTGTCGCACCCACATGGCGGCAATGATTAGCGTGATGCCGAACACCCCCCAGTTCAGGTCGCTGGGCGTAATCGACCAGCGCCGCGGCAGCGGCGGACTGGTGGGCGCCAACGGGCGCGCGGTACTGGAGCTACTGGCGGTAGTCATACGGTTCATCGTCTGGGCAGGGAGGGTGCCGCGTCCTGTACCCGCTCAAAGCCTTCGCGCCACTGCGTGAGAAGGTTCAAATCTTCGTGCTCCACGCCAGGGTGAGCGGCACCACAAGGCTCTCCCCCGCCTGCAGCTTGATCGCTCCCCCTCGGTGAACGGCGTCGGGCGGGCCAGCCTGTGGCTCAACGCAGAGCGCGTCATCTGGGTCGTAGATCATCCAGTGCGTCACGGCTGGACCCGCCGTCAAGGTCAACACCAGATCGTCGCCCCAGGCAATCTCTGGTGGCGTGGTGACGCCCACGAACGGGTCGTCCCAGGTTGCACCTGCGCCTGGCGCGGCAACGCTGCCATCAACGGCCGGCTGCACCACATCAACAAGGTGTAGGCCCGGCATCGAAGCGTCGCGCGCCAACACGCCCGTGGGTGCGAACGAGAGCACCCCCTCGGTGCCGACTTCGCTGCGCGAGGTTGCATCGAGCAGGAAGCGTCGGAAGCAGGGATGCCACCCCGCGGTCACGAGCTGTTCGACTTCGGCGGTAACGGTGAGGGTGATCGTGAGCGCACCATCTGCGGCGTTGCCGCTGAGTTCGGCAGCAACCGAGGCACGCGCGTCCAGTGGCCAACCAGCGGCACGATCCAGCGGCGCGTACATCACCGCCGATGCGCCATCGCCAGCAACGCTCTGCTCGTTCGCCATGCTTTGATAGAGCCGTCCGTGAAAGGCGTGGTCGCCCCAGGTTGGTGGGAACGTGTGTGTGACACCAGCGAGGTCTGTAAACGTTGCGTTGGCCATGCGACCCGCCCACGGCGCCATAGGGAAGATCCCCCAGGTTGCAGGGTGACCGTTCTCGCGCACCAGCAATTCGCGACCGGCTACCACCAAGCTGCCAACGCGAAGGCCGGCGTCGGGCAACAGCGTGACCGAGACGCCGTCGACAGCAAGCGTAATTGCCGTGGCCTGGAGGTAGTCGGGAGCCTGCGGATGCACCTCAGCCGCAGAAGATGGCGCGAGGTGCGGATGTCGTGCGCTGCGAATCATCGTGTGACGCCGATCGGTGCCATAACGCCCCCTCCAATTCGCAACAGATCTGCGGGTGAGAGTTCAATGGAACGCCCGCGCTGCCCCGCTGAGACAACGATCGTAGCGTGCGTGCTCGCCCCAGAATCGAGCAGCAGCGGCAGTGGGCGCTTCGAGCCGAGTGGGCTCACACCGCCTGGCACGTAGCCGGTGACGCGACGCACGCTCTCGGCATCAGCGAGCGCGGCTCGTTTCGCGCCGAGCGCTGCGGCCACCCCCTTCTCGGAGAGTTCGCCGCTGCTTGGCACCACTGCGAGGGCAAAGAGGAGGCGTGCATCTTTCGCCCCTTCAATGGCGAGGACCAGTGTTTTGTAGAGACGGTCGGGTGAGATGCCGAGGGCGGTAGCTGCGGCGTCGCCGTAGGCGATGCGCTCACCACGATGCTGCTCCACGCCGCTCAGTGGCTCCAGCTCGTACTCGTGCAGCGTGAACGGCACACCGTGCTCGGTGAGCAGCGCCGTTGCCGGAGTGCCAGCACCCATCGGGGGCTACTCCTTAGTGGCGAGCGGGATACGCACGATCATGCGTGCACCGCCACCAACGGCGGTCTCTGCGGTGATCGTGCCGTTATGGGCGGTCGCAATGGAGCGTGCGATGGCGAGGCCGAGCCCTGCGCCGCCGTGGCTGCGCGGCTGCCCAGCGCCGCGGTAGAACGGCTCGAAGATGCGCTCTCGCTCAGAGAGTGGCACCCCTGGGCCTTCGTCATCGACCCAGATCGACGCGAACCCTTCAGCAACGCTGGTCCCAATCGTCACGGAAGCCCCAGTCGGCGAGTGTCGAATGGCGTTCTCGACCAGGCCGAGCACCAGTTGAATGAGTCGATCGGTGTCGCCCGCAATGGTGAGGCGCTTGCGACCAATGTTGGCGCGCAGTTCAAGTCCGACGCGCTTCACCAGTGGTCCGGCGCGTTCCACCGCCTCCCGCGCGACATCGTCGAGATTGATCGGGTGCAGGTCAACGGTGACCATGCGCTCGCCACCCTCTGCGTTGCTCTGTCGGCTGGAGAGGGTCAGCAGATCGGCGCTCAATCGACCGAGGCGCTCTGACTCGGCGGCGATGCCGTGTAGTAGTTCAAGGCCAGCAGGCTTCACGAGCCCCTCGCGCTCCAGAATCTCGGCGCTGGAGAGAATCACCGAGGCGGGGGTGCGCAGCTCATGAGAGGCGCTCGCCACCAGGGCGCGCTCGCGAGCGGCGGCGGCGGCGATGGGGGCAAGGGCGCGGCGCGCAATCAGCAGCGCCATTACCAGCGCACCACCGAGTGAGAGAAGGGCAACAAGTACCAGCGAGCCGAACAGGTTCTGTCGCTGCGCATCGCGCACATCAAGGCGACCCGCCACCTGCACATAGCCGAGCACCTTGCCATTTGGATCCTGCGGGTGTCGGATCGGCGTCGTTACCACGCGGAACTCCGATCGACCAATCAATACCGTTTTTGCCGTGGGCCGCGTCGCCGTTGAGTCAATCAGGGTCACAATCGGAAACTCTGTGCCGCCTCCCGCTGAGCGCGCGAGGATCGCACCAGTGACGTCCAGAACAGCCCACGGCCCGCCGGCGCCGAACTCTTCGTCTGTGATGCCTGGTGGGATCGACGGCGGTGCATCGTCGCGGTGCACGCCAGATTCAATAAGAAAGAGCACGTTGACTGCGGAGGGTGCGCGACCACTGTCACCCTTGTCATCGTCTTCATCTTCGCCATCGCCATCGTTTGGCTTGCCGCTCGGTCCTGGAATCACGCCGCCAGGGTTCGGCGTGCGCTCACTCTCCGGCGGCTCTGACTCCTCTGGGCTTGCGCTCGGCTCGGGCGAACCATTGGGCTCGGGCGACTCATCTGGACCAGGCGAGACTTGCGGGAGTGGCGGGAGCTCCTCTTGAATTTCAAGAACAATGCGCTCCGCTCGGGCGACCAGGGCGTTGTCGAGGCCAGCGTCGAGGGCGCTATTGCCGGCTACCGCCCCACCCACGCCAACGACCGCCACGATCAGCGCGGTGGCACCGAGAATAAAGAGCGACATCTGGCGGCGGGTGCGCGCCAAGAGCGCCTCGATCCCCTCGCCCCTGAATTCGTCGCGGAGCGGCACGGCTACTTCGCCTTTGGCGCGTCGGCCAATCGATAGCCCACGCCGCGTACGGTCTTCAGCAGGTCACTGAAGCCCGCCTCTTCAAACTTCTTGCGCAGGTAGTGCACATAGAGATCCACCACATTGGAGTAGACGTCGGGCTCTGCTCCCCACACCTCGTCGAGCAGCTGCTGTCGGGTGAGGGCAATACCGCGATTGCGAATTAGGTAGGCAATGAGGGCGTACTCACGCGCCGAAAGGTCGATCACCTTCTCGCCGGCGGTGAGGGCATGGCGACCCTCATCGAGCATTAGTCCTGGCACAACCTCGCGCTCCGCCTCGCCGCTCGCCGACATCTCGCCGCGGCGACCGAGGGCGCGCACGCGGGCCAAGAGCTCTGTGGCGGCGAAGGGCTTGGTCAGATAATCGTCGGCGCCAGCGTCGAGCCCCTCAACGCGATCGTCGACGGTGCCGAGAGCGGTAAGCATTAACACGGGTGTGGTGTCGCCGGCGTGGCGGCGGTCGCGCAGAATCGACGAGCCCTCTAGATCAGGGAGCATGCGGTCGAGAATGACAAGGTCCCACGATGCCGACTCCCAGAAGGTGATGCCGTCGGCGCCGGTCGCAGAGAGCTGCACCGTGTGACGCTCGGCGGTGAGGAGTCGCGCAATCAGCGGCCCAA
>CANKMK010000069.1 GCA_947483025.1 Chloroflexota bacterium
ACTCCCGTTGCGCCGGGTGATCCAGCTGGCCCCTGCGTCATGGCCGTCGTCATGAATGTGCCATCAGAAAATTTGATACCGGTTGGGAAAAGAGCAAATCCCGTATCGCCCAACGCACCAATAGTGATGTCGGCATCGCTCAGCACCGAAGCCAAGCCTGTTGCAGTGAGGCGCGTGTTGCCGATGCGAAGTGAGTCGGCGCCGTCTAGTAGGAGCGCACCATCAATGACGGTAAGACCGACCTGATCGCCAGTTACCTGATCTTGAATGTACAGGGTGCCCGGCCCGAGTTGTAGATCCTTCCAGCGGAATAGCGCTGTGCCAAGTGAATACGTATTGTCAATTGCAGGTACGAGATCCCCGTTGATTGCAGTGATATCGATGGGCGCCGTGCAAATTCCTGGTGCACCCGTTGCGCCTGGCTCTCCCGTTGCACCTGGTTCGCCAGTTGCCCCAGGTTCACCTGTCGCACCTGGACTGCCATCAGCTCCGGGACTACCTGGAGCGCCGCTAGCACCCGGGCTTCCGTCGGCCCCAGGGCTGCCATCAGCTCCGGGACTACCTGGAGCGCCACTGGCACCCGGGCTTCCGTCGGCCCCTGGACTGCCATCAGCTCCGGGACTACCTGGAGCGCCACTGGCACCCGGGCTTCCGTCGGCGCCAGGGCTGCCATCGGAACCTGGTGAACCTGCGGGCCCAGGCTTTCCGGTCGGAGTTGGTGTTGGTGTCGGATCTTGTGGGCAAAAGCCGATCACCTTTAAGTGATCTCGTAGCGCGGTGTTTCGACCCGAAAGTGAGTCGGCTACGTAGTAGCCCGCAACCGCGATGGAGAGGCCGGTCGCGAAGAGCGCTAGGCCAAGTGCAATCGGGAGTGCTCGGCTGGTGTACGCGCGCCGCACCACAGCAAACGGGCTCTTAGATGAACGCTTATTCATGGCTGCCCCACAGAAAGAAGGTGTGGGATATCCGGCCCCATCTCAATGCCGACCAAATTGGCCAGATGAGGCGAGTCTACCCCCCCAGAGGCAGAAATGAACCTGCGTCGCTTTTTGGTGAATTAGACACCTCCACAACCTTTGCTAGGATCCGCGCATGGCATCAGCAGCAACACGTTGGATCGGACTCGCCTGCCTCGCGCTGGGGTTGGCGATGATCATCGTCGACACCTCCATCGTCAACGTGGCGATCCCGCGCATTATCACCGACCTAAAGATCACCCCGAGCGCTGCTGAGTGGGTAAATAGCAGCTACGCCCTTGTGTTCGCCGCAGCGCTCATCACCCTCAGTCGCATTGGCGACATCGTTGGTCAGCGCCGCCTCTACATCGTTGGCACCACCGTATTTGCCGGCGCCTCCGTGCTCGCCGCACTCGCGCCAACCGGTGAGCTGCTGATCGCTGCACGCCTCCTGCAAGGTCTCGGCGGCGCTGCGATGGCCCCATCAACACAGAGCATCGTCAACTCCACCTTCCGCGGTAAGGACCGCGCGATCGCATTCGCTATCTACGGTTCCGTCATTGGCGGAATGGCCGCGCTCGGTCCGGTCATTGGTGGATGGCTCACCACCAACGCATCGTGGCGTTGGGCATTCGGCGTCAATCTGCCAATCGCCATCGTTGCCATCGTCGGCACCATCCTTACCGTCGCCGAAACGCGCACCGAGCGAAAGAGCAAGGGCTTCGATGTTGGCGGCGTAGTGCTGATCACACTCGGACTCGCAGGCATCGTCTTCGGCTTGATCGAGGGCTACACCTACGGCTGGTGGGCGCCATCGACAACCTTCAGCAGCGACGCTGCGTGGGCCTGGTGGCCAATCGCCGCCGTCTCCGTTGTGCCAGTGGCACTTGCACTTGGTGCCGTGTCGCTCGTGCTCTTTGCACTCTATGAGCGCGCACGACTCCGTGCTAAGAAGACAGTGCTCATTGACTTCACGCTGTTTGATATCCCGACGTTCCGCTACGGCAACATCGCTGGCTCCATCGTTTCTCTCGGTGAGTTCGGCGTGCTCTTTGCGATCCCGCTCTTCCTCGCCGCGGTGCAGCAGTACAGCGCTTTCGAGACGGGCCTCTGCTTTGTGCCACTCGCACTCGGCTCATTCATCGCTGCACCAATGGCTCCATCCCTCACCAAGAAGTACGGCGCACGCCGCGTCGTCACGCTCGGCATGTTCCTCGAAGCCGTTGGTATCGGCACGATCGCGTTGCTGATCTCCCCAGAGTCAACCGGCCTGCAGCTCATGATTCCGTTCCTGGTCTACGGCATCGGCGTTGGCTTCGCCACGGCGCAGCTCGCGAACGTCACGCTCGCCGAGGTTGACATCCCGCGTGCAGGCATTGCGTCGGGCACCAACTCCACGACTCGACAGATTGGTTCGGCACTCGGCATCGCCATCATCGGCACCACCCTCTTCACGCTGATTGGCGAGCAGTCGCGCAGCGCGCTTGAGGCCATTCCTGAACTTGCCGCCGCACCACCCGCCGCCATCAATGGCATCGTCGAGGCGATGAAGGCATCGGCTGGCCAGGCACTTCCGTTCATTGCCAGCGACCCAATGCTCGCGGCCGTCCCAGGGCTCGGCGAGAAGGTCACTACCGCCCTCAGCCAGGCGTTCGCCGACGCAGCCCGTGGCGCCGGGATCGTCGCCTTCATCTTTGTCTGCTTCGGCCTCGCGGCCAGCTTGGCGCTCCCGAAGGAGAAGCCACTCAAGAAGTAGCCCGCGTCGCGACGGGGCTACCCAGAGGCCTATCCAGCGTGCATACTCCCTATCCAGCCCCCCATGGGGCACCCGCCTGGGAGTAGGAGGCACGGCATGGACGCAACAGAGATTCTGAAGAGCAACGCCGCCGCGGCAGCCGCCGCCGATGCCGCCTGGGTGAATCCGCGCGATCCGGCCAAGGCTGTTGGCGCCGATGGTCAGCCACTCCGCAGCCGCCGCGCACCGAAGTGGGCCGATGTGCCGAACGAGCAGTGGGACGACTGGCGCTGGCAGCTCAGCAACCGCGTCAACTCGCTCGAAGAGATCGGCGAGATCCTCGAGCTCACCGACGACGAGCGCGAAGGTCTCTCCGCCGAGGGGAAGTTCCGCGTCGACATCACCCCGTACTTCATCAGCCTGATCGACCCGAAGGATCCGAACGATCCGATTCGCCGCCAGGTGATTCCGGTCGGCTCCGAGCAGCAGGCCTTCACCGCAATGATGGAAGACTCGCTCGGCGAGGATCGCCACTCCCCGGTGCCAGGCCTGGTGCACCGCTACCCAGATCGCGTGCTGATGCTCGTCACCACGCAGTGCGCATCATATTGCCGCTACTGTACGCGTTCGCGCATCGTTGGTGACCCAACGCAGAACTTCAACAGCAAGGATCACGAAGCGCAGCTCGACTACCTGCGCCGCACCCCACAGGTGCGCGACGTACTCATTAGCGGTGGCGACGGACTCACCCTTGCGCCAAAGCTCTTCGAAAAGATTCTGCGCGGCCTGCGCGACATTCCACACATCGAGATCATTCGCATCGGTTCGCGCGTGCCGGTCTTCATGCCGCAGCGCATCGACGATGAGCTCTGCGAGATGCTCGCCAAGTACCACCCACTCTGGATGAACCTGCACTTCAATCACGCGCAGGAGATCACGCCAGAGGTTTCGCGCGCCGTCGATAAGCTCACACGCGCCGGCATTCCGGTTGGCAATCAGTCGGTGCTCCTTGCGGGCGTGAACGATTGCGTGCACATCATGCGCAAGCTCGTACATAAGCTCGTCGAGAATCGCATCCGCCCGTATTACATCTATCAGTGCGACCTTGTTGAAGGCTCTGGCCACTTCCGTACACCGGTCGGCAAGGGGCTCGAGATCATCGAAGGTCTGCGCGGTCACACCAGCGGCTACGCGGTGCCGACCTACGTGATCGACTCACCAGGTGGTGGCGGCAAGATTCCAGTGATGCCGAACTACCTGATCTCGTACAGCGACCACAAGGTGGTGCTGCGCAACTACGAGGGATACATCAGCACCTATGAAGAGCCAGAGCACTACACACGTCACGATGCGGCGAAGTGCCCAGACTGCCGCGCGTCGCGACCCGAGCCAGGCCAGGAGGGAATCTTCGGTCTGCTCGCCGGCCACGAGATGTGGATTGAGCCGAAGGGCCACGCTGAGATGCACAACCGCGGCAATACCGAGGCGCACCGCCTGCAGGATCCGTCGAAGTGGCAGCCACTCGGCATCGGCGGCGCCGTCGAGGGAACACTCCGCGCACCGCTTGAGGTGCTCCCAGCCGGCACAGAGCCACGTCCGAAAGAGGGCGAGCCGAGCGCCGCAGCGCACGGGGAGCTGCTCTAACTCTTCGCGGTTCCGACGGTGCGATACTGGACCGTATGAGCAAGCCTGATAACGCCACACTTCCACTTCCTTGGCCGCCGGTCATTGCCGAGGCGCGCTCGCCGTTCACCGCGGTTCGCGTTGCAACACTCATGCTGGGTCGG
>CANKMK010000070.1 GCA_947483025.1 Chloroflexota bacterium
CGAGGAACAAGTTGATGAGCGCACGGATGAGTGCTGCTCCGTCGGCACGGTAGGCAGGGAAGGCGGCACCCGCCACCTTCGCGCCGCGCTCCAGATCGAAGATGCCGAGTCGCTCCGCAACCACATCGTGTTCTGGTGTCGCTGCAGTGGCTGGATCTTCGCCCTTCGCGCCGATCGCTGGGTGCCCTGCAGGAGCCCAGGTACGAATCGTGGTGTTCGCCTCGGCACCACCAACAGGAATATCTTCGTCGGGCGGATTCGGAATGCGCAGCAGCAGGTCTTCGAGCTGCGCCTCGGCGGCGGCGAGCTCCTTCTCGAGCGTCTCCATCTCGGTGGCGACCTTCTGGGATTCAGCCTTCAGTGCGACTACCTTTGGGTCGGTGGCGGGAACGGCCGGCTTGCCGCCGAGTAGTGCACCAACTTCAGCGGAGAGTCGCTTGCGCTCGGTGCGCAGCGTGTCAACGCGTTGCGAGAGATCGCGACGCGCGGCATCTGCTTCAAGGGCGGCATCGACAACCGCAGGATCTTCGCGCTTGGCGATCGCGCCCGCGCGGAGTCGGTCGGCGTCGTCGCGCAGTCGCTGTGTGCCCACACTCATGCATTCACCCCCTGTACATCTGCGGCCGCCCGCAGTCTCGTAAGGATAAGGGTGCGATCAATGGCTGCGAGCAGCCAACCCGCGCGCGGGCCGTTCGTGCGCCCAAGGAAGGCGGCGTAGAGCGAGGCGAAGGCGCGCACCGGCTGCAGGCCCGCCTCTTTGGCGGCGCTGAAGATGAGCGCCTGCCAGGCGTCGCCACTGCCCAGGGCATTGGCATCAGCGGCGATTGCGGCTTCAACCTGCGGGGCGAGGGCCCCAAGCCAGGCGCGCTCCTCGGCGCTGAGGGCCGCAACGGCATCGGTTGGCAGCTCTGGGCGCACGGCAATGCGCGCCTCTTCTGGCGCGTAGTCGCGTAGCCAATTGGTCACGGCGGCAATGCGCTCGTTCAGCTCGGCTGATTCGGCGGCGGTGAGTGGGCTCCCCTTCTCCGCGGCGGCGCGCTCCACCACGTTCACGCCCGGGAGTTGCAAGAGAAGCGAGAGCTGCCCGAATGCTGGGCGCCACGCGGCGGCCACCGCTTTCGCCGCCTCGGCGGTGCTGTCGGCGATCTGGCTAAAGAACTGCAGCCGCTCGTGATCGGGCGGCAGCTCACCGCGCACCGTCTTCCCTGCTGTGGCGGCGCTGATGCGGTCGTACTCATCGTGCAAGCGCGGAATCGCGTCACTGCCGGCCGGATCAAAGTCGATCGCGTGGTTTGGTCGTGGACGCAGGAAGAGGAAGCGCAGCACCTCGGGCGGAATGGACTCGGAGATGGAGTGCACAGCGGCGCCGAGCCCCTTGGAGGTCGACATCTTCTTGCCGCCAACGTTGAGGAACTCGTACATCACGTTGATCGGCGGCTCGCGGTCAAAGACTTCGCGCGAGATCGCCTCACTGCGATCGCGTGATCCACCCTTCGTACCAAGATCCTTGCCACACCCTTCGATGGTGACGCCCATGAGCGACCACTTCGCCGCCCACTCCACGTTGAACGGCATCTTCGCCTTGCCACCGAACGGTGCGAGTCGACCCTCATGGCCGCAGCCCTGTGCCCACTTCACGTAGTCGGGGAGGCAGCGGTAGCGAATCGTCTCGCCATCCCAGTCGTCGGAGAGGGTGGTGCCAACACGTCCGCACGCTTCGCAGATCGCCTGAATTGGCAGCCAACCGGCGGGCCGTTCCACATTGCTGACGCGCACGTAGAGATCGCGAATCACCTGCGCCTTATCGAGAGCGATGCGAATGAATGGATCAAGCTGCCCGGTTGGGTAGATCTCAGAGAGCCAGTAGAACTCTGGGCGAATGCCAAGGTGCGCAAACGTAGGGAAGAAGAGCGTCCCCACAAAGTGTCGCGCGTAGTTTTCGGCGCTGCTCCCCTCAGGGGCTGGGACCCGCGAGAGTGGCACGCCCATGTAGCGCTCCACAGCGTCGGGGGTGAGGAGCGCCTGCGCATCCATCGCATCCATGTCTTCGACGCCGTAGCGGAACTGCACTGGGATGCCGCGGTCGCGGAGTGCGCGAGCGATCGCATCGTGCATCACGGGTCCACGCAGGGAGCCAACGTGCACCGTCCCCGATGGGGTCTTAGAGTCGTTGACGACCTGGGGCCCGGAGACGCGTGCGGCGAGTTCGTCTGCCCAATACATGCTGAGAATCCTAGCGCCCGCGGCGGTGATTAGCCTCGCTGGGCGAGTTCAGTCAGGCGCTTGCGGAGTTTGCGCATCGCTGCGGCATCGCTCACGGCCACAAAAAGGGTGTCGTCACCCGCCACCGTGCCGACAATCTCAGGAAGGCGCAGGCGGTCGAGGGAGGCGGCAATGGCGTGCGCGCTCCCTGGGAGCGTCTTCAGTACCAGGATCGACCCAGCCACCGATGCCTCTAGTGGGATCTCGCCGAGGAGCGCCTGAAGGCGATCTTCTGCCGCAATCTCAATTGAGCGACCTGGCGGGAAGGCGTAGGCTGGTGAACCGCCGCGGTCTACCTTGATGAGTCCGAGTTCGGTGATGTCGCGGCTGAGTGTTGCCTGCGTCGCAGGGATCCCCTGACGCTTCAGCGCCGTCGCCAGCTCCCGCTGGGTGCGAATCGCCTGTCGCGAAACGATGTCGCGCAGGGCTCGATGGCGAACGCTCTTGCCGAGATCCACTACAGCCCGCCTCGCAGTACGACCGACGCCACGAGCACTGCAGCAAACGCGAGCCGATACGCCACAAAGATGCGGGTGCTCCCGCCATCCAAGATGCGGAAGAGGAGCTTGATAGCGAGCAGCCCGGAGAGGAAGGCGCTCACGATGCCGATTACCAGAAGCGGCGCACTTGCCGCAAGATCCTCACTCGATTCAAGGACGCGCTTCAACTCAATGGTGCCAGCACCGGCGATCGCCGGAATGCCGAGCAGGAATCCGAGGCGCGCCGCCGCATCGCGACGGAATCCCAAGAGGAGTCCGCCGCTGATCGTCGCGCCAGAGCGACTGATGCCAGGGATGAGTGCCAGTGCTTGCGCCAAGCCGACCATGAGACCATCGATCACGCCCACACTCTGCAGCGGTCGCTCGCGCGTGCTGACGCGTTCCGCGAACCAGAGAAAGAGCGCGCCCGCGGTAACCGCACCCGCAACGACAAGTGGTGTGCGTACTGCACTCTCCAGAAGATCTCCGGCTGCTAGACCCACAAGAACGGCAGGGATGGTGCCGATGACGATCGCAAGGATGAGGCGCTCATCAGATGACTCGCCTCGGTGGCGTCCGCCTGAAAAAATTGTTCGCAGCGCTACACGAGTGAGCCGCGTCACATCGCTGCGAAGTGCAACGAGTACGGCGGCGAGGGTGCCCAGGTGAATCACCGCACCAAAGGCGAGTGACGAGAGGAGTGGGTCACTGATGCCAAAGAGATACGGGATCGCATAGAGGTGTGCCGACGAGGAGATCGGCAGGAACTCGGTTGCGCCTTGTACGAGTCCGAGCAGGAGGGCGATGAGTGCTGCAGATAGCGGATCGCTGCCCATCGCACCCTCCTCAGCTATCTCTGTGCGCCGCGCTGGCGCTGTGGGGGCATAGCATGAAGCGGCGCCCCCCAAATGGGAAGCGCCGCTTCAGTTACGAGCCTAGAACTGCGGGCTAGCCGCGAATAAAGAGCGGTGCGAGCACCAGGGTGACCGTGGCCAGCAGCTTCACGAGAACGTGCAGCGATGGGCCAGCGGTGTCCTTGAATGGGTCGCCAACGGTGTCGCCAACAACGGCGGCCGCGTGGGCGTCGCTCCCCTTGCCGAGGACCTTCCCCTTCCCATCCTTGAGTCCGCCCGACTCGATGAACTTCTTGGCGTTATCCCATGCGCCGCCGGAGTTGTTCAACACCGTGGCCAGCAGCACGCCGCTGATCGTTCCAACGATCAAGAGACCTGCAACCGCTTCGGCGCCGAGCAACACTCCAACCAGCACTGGGGTTGCCACCGCAACCACACCTGGGGCGATCATCTCGCGCAGGGCGGCAATGGTGGTGATGTCCACAACACGCGCGTAATCCGGACGCGCCTTGTAGGTCATGAGACCAGGAATTTCGCGGAACTGACGGCGAACCTCAACGATGATCGCCTGCGCCGTGCGCCCAACGGCGCGGATGGCGAGCGAGCTGAAGAAGTACGCGAGCATCGCGCCGATGAAGGCACCGATGAAGACGTTCACATTCGCCAAGTTGACCGACTCAATGAGCGGCCTGCCGGCGCGCTCCAAGATCAGGTTCACCTTGTCGAGATAGGCCGAGAAGAGCAAGAAGGCGGCAAGCGATGCCGACGCAATCGCGTACCCCTTGGTGAGCGCCTTCGTCGTGTTGCCGACA
>CANKMK010000071.1 GCA_947483025.1 Chloroflexota bacterium
ATATTCGTGCGGTCGAGTTGGTTCAGCTTTACCGAACCGTCTGCGCGATCGATTGCATGAAGGATGGTGGCGAGCTCTTCGATGGCGTTTCCGAGTGACTCGCGCGCGGCGGTGAGGCCTGCGTCGCTCGCTGCAGGAAGCGCCGCAGGGAGCGGGGTGCTGGTGAGCGGCGTTGCCTCAATGATTGGCGCGAAGACCTGCGCCTGGACCGGCGCCGCTGCCGGAGCTGGCGTTGGGACCGGAGCCGGTGCTGCCGCCACAACGGGTGCAGGCGCTGTGACGGGAGCAACTGCTGGTGCGCCGAGGCTTGGATGTTCGCTCTCTCCACGAACCGCCGCCTTCAGGCGCGCAAGCGAGAGTTCGCCGCGAGCGATCTGCGCTGCAAGTTCGGCGCGACGTGCAGGATCATCGATCTTCATCAGTTCGTAAGCGTGGCTGATGGTGTCGGAGCGCTCGGCAACGAGGGCGCGAACATCAGCTGGTGCTGCGACAAGGCGGAGGCGATTCTCAATGTAGCCCTTGTCTTTGCCAAGCTTGTCGGCGAGCTTGCGGATGCTGTAGCCGAGCTCGCTCGTCATACGCGCGAAGATTGCCGCCTCATCGAGCGGGGAGAGATCCTCACGCTGCAGGTTCTCGATGATCGCAACCTCAAGGGCGATCTCGTCGCTCATCGCTTCGACGATGGCCGGGATCATCGGGAGGCCGAGCGAGAGCACGGCACGCCAGCGTCGTTCGCCCGCAACGATCTCGTAGGAGCCCGGCTCGGTTGGTCGCACGATGATCGGCTGCAGCACCCCATGCTCGCGAATGCTGGCGGTGAGCTCATCGATCGCTAGCGGCGGAAGTGCGAGACGGGGCTGCTTGGTGTTGACCGTGACGCGGTCGACGGCGATCTGTCGTACCGAGCGGTCGCCCTGGGCACCTTCGGGCGGGAGGAGCGAGAGGATGGAGTCGTCAAACTCCTGCCCGCTGAGTCCCGAATCGCCCGTTGGCTGCTTCCCCTTCGGCATGCTGCCTCCTCGCTTCACTCGGTGCGCCTTGCGGCCCACCGTTTCGCCGCATCGTACCGCGCAAGGGGTGTGGGAGAATCGTGCGGAGCGAAGTGCCCGCAACGGGGCAGGAGGGAGGTGAACGTGGGCAAGGAGCAGGGGCGCGACGTCGCGCGCGATACCACCGCCTCCGGCGCACCCCTCGAGACCAGCTACGGCCCGAACCCGTCCCGTGACGCCGCAGCGGAGATCGGTGCACCAGGCGCCTTCCCGTACACGCGCGGCGTGCAGGAGACGATGTACCGCGGCCGCCTCTGGACGATGCGCCAGTACGCCGGCTTCTCGACGGCGCGCGAATCCAACGAGCGCTATCGCTACCTCCTTGAACAGGGTCAAACCGGCCTCTCGGTCGCCTTCGACCTGCCCACGCAGATGGGCTACGACTCCGACGCACCAGAGGCGGAGGGCGAGGTCGGCCGCGTCGGCGTTGCCATCGACTCCATCGCCGATATGGAGACGCTCTTTAAGGGGATTCCGCTCGACAAGGTCTCGACCTCGATGACGATCAACTCCACCGCGCCGATCCTGCTCGCGCTCTATGTGGCGGTTGCCGAGCGGCAGGGTGTATCGCGTGCCGAGCTCTCGGGGACGACGCAGAACGATCTCCTCAAGGAGTACATCGCCCGCGGCACGTACATCTTCCCGCCCGAACCATCGCTGCGCCTGATCACCGACGTCTTCGAGTGGTGTGCCACCGAACTGCCGAAGTGGAACACGATCAGCATCTCGGGTTATCACATGCGTGAGGCGGGAGCGACTGCTGCGCAAGAGCTCGCCTTCACTTTTGCCGATGCGATTGCCTATGTCGACGCAGCGATCGCGCGCGGCCTAGAGGTCGATGCCATCGCCCCGCGCCTCTCCTTCTTCTTCGCCGCCTGGACCGACATCCTCGAAGAGGTGGCGAAGTTCCGCGCCGCGCGCCGCATCTGGGCGCGCATCATGCGCGATCGCTACGGCGCCAAGAGCGAGAAGTCGCTCCTCTGCCGCTTCCACGTGCAGACCGCCGGCTCTACGCTCACGGCACAGTCGATCGACAACAATGTTGTTCGCGCCGCATATCAAGCGCTTGCTGCAGTGCTAGGTGGCGCACAGAGCCTGCATGTGAACGGCAAAGATGAGGCGCTGGCACTTCCAACGGAGGCTTCGGCACGCCTCGCGCTGCGCACGCAGCAGGTGCTCGCCCATGAGGCCGGCGTCGCAGGCACCGTTGATCCGCTTGGTGGGAGCTACGCGGTGGAGGCGCTCACCGATCAGGTTGAGCGCGACGCCTTGGCGCTCATTGCCGAAGTCGACCGGCTTGGCGGCATGGTCGCCGCCGTTGCGGCGGGGTTCCCCCAGCGCGCCATTCAAGACTCCGCCTACGCCTACCAGCGTGAGGTGGAGAGTGGCGAGCGCGTGATTGTTGGCGTCAACCGATTCGTCGACGAAGAGGTCGAGACGCCAGCCATTGCCCGCATTGACCCGGCCCGCGAGCGCGAACAGGTTGCTGAACTGCAGGCGTTCCGCACTGGGCGCGATGCCGCCGCCGCAACCGCTGCCATCGCCGAGGTGATCGCCACGGCGAAGGGGAGCGCCAACATGATGCCGCCGATCCTGGCCGCCGTGAAGGCTGGCTGCACCGTTGGCGAGATCAGCGCCGCACTCCGCAGCGTCTGGGGCGAGCACCGCGAGGCGATGGTTCTATGAGTCTCCCCGTGCGCGGCCGCATTCACCACGTCGCCTCCGTAGTACGCGACATCGACGCGTCGATCGACTTCCATACGCGCGTGCTCGGGTTGGCACTCGAGCAAGTTGCCGAAGTGCCATCGCAAGAGGTGCGCATCGCCTTCCTCACCGCCGGCGACTCCAAGATCGAACTCGTCTCGCCGACGAATGCGACGAGTGGCGTCGCGCGATTTCTCGAGTCGAAGGGGGAGGGGTTCCATCATCTCTGCCTGGAGGTTCCCGACATCGCTGCGGAACTCACCGCACTCGCCGCGGCGGGTGTGCAGCTAATCAACACAGAGGCGGTCGCTGGCGTTGAAGGACCGGTTGCCTTCCTGCATCCGAAGAGTTGCAACGGCGTGCTGATTGAGTTGATCGAAGTGCCTGGCGGTCCTGCGTGGACGAGGCTCGGATTCGGCGCTCCAGGGGAGCTGCGGATTCGCTAGCGCTTAGCGCTTCGTGTAGCCAGCCTCGATCAGCAGACGCGGCAGTTCGGTCGGTGAGGCGGCCACCTTGAATCCGGCGGCCTCAAGTGCGGCGATCTTGTCGATCGCTCGGCCCGAAGCGCCAGAGACGATCGCCCCAGCGTGACCCATGCGGCGCCCCTCAGGCGCGGCGCGCCCGGCGATGAAGGCAACGCGTGGCAGGTGCTTGAGGTGTTCGCCCGCCCATGCGGCAGCCTCCTCTTCCGCGGATCCGCCGATCTCACCGATCAGCACGAGTGCGCGCGTTGCAGGATCTGCAGCGAAGAGTTCGAGTGCGTCGCGGAAGGTGGTGCCGATGATTGGGTCGCCGCCGATACCGAGGCAGGTGGACTGACCGATGCCAGCATCGGTCATCGACTGCACGGCCTCGTAGGTGAGTGTTCCAGAGCGGCTCACCACACCAACGTCACCCGGAAGGTGAATGGAGGCGGGGATGATGCCGATCTTTGCGCCGAGGCCGTTCACGCCCGGCGTCGTTGCGCCTGGGCAGTTCGGCCCGATCAGCCGCGCGCCGTACTGCTGCACAACGGCGAGTGCGCCGACCATGTCGTGGACGGGGATTCCTTCGGTAATACAGAAGATGGTCTTGATGCCCGATGCGGCCGCTTCGGCGATGGCGTCTGCGGCGCCCGCTGCAGGAACAAAGATGCAACTGGTGTTGGCACCCGTCTTCTCGACCGCTTCGCGCACCGTGTCAAAGACGGGGACGGTGCCGTCGAGGCTCATCTCGCCGCCGCGACCTGGCGTCACGCCCGCAACGATCTTGGTGCCATAGGCGGCCATCTGACCGGCGTGGAAGCCACCCTCGCGTCCGGTGAGACCTTGCACCACAAGTCGCGTGTGCTGATCAACGAGGATGCTCACTTGCCGCCTCCCGCTGTAGCGAGCGCTACAGCCTTCTCCGCCGCCTCGTCGAGGCTTGCCGCCGTCTCAAATCCACCTTCGCGCAGGAGCACGGCGGCCTCGGCCGCATTCGTGCCAACGATGCGCACGACCATCGGCACGATGCGCTCCTGTTGCGCACGTGCCTCAATGAGTCCCTTGGC
>CANKMK010000072.1 GCA_947483025.1 Chloroflexota bacterium
ATGGCGTTGTGTCCGAACTCAATGGCCTCAGCCATCTTGTCTTCGGTGATCAGGTTTGCGCCGGCTTCGACCATCATGATCGCGTCGACGGTTCCTGAGACCACCAAGTCGAGATCGCTCTCCTTGAGCTGATCGAACGTTGGGTTGATGACAAAGGCCCCATTCACGATGCCAACGCGTACTGCGCCGATTGGCCCAAGGAACGGAATCTCGGAGATGGTGAGCGCTGCAGATGCTGCGAGCGTTCCGAGGATGTCTGGGTCGTTCTCCTGATCCGCGCTCAGCACGGTGATTACGACCTGAACGTCATCCTTGTACCCCTCTGGGAAGAGTGGGCGAATCGGTCGGTCGGTGAGGCGAGCGGAGAGCGTTGCGTTCTCGGAGGCTCGCCCTTCGCGCTTGATGTACCCGCCTGGGATCTTACCTGCGGCGTACATGCGCTCTTCAAACTCAATCGTGAGTGGGAAGAAGTCGAGGCCCGGTCGTGGCTCGCTGCGGTTGGCGGTGCCAAGGACCACGGTGTCGCCGTAGCGAACGGTGACTGCGCCGCCAGCAAGGCGGGCCATTCGACCGGTCTCAATGGTAAGTGTCTGGCCGCCAAACTCGGCGGAAACGCTGGTGATGTTGCTCATTCTGTTCTCCTATCAGGCCGCTAACGGTTCTTCCGTTTGCGTGCCGATGTAGTCCCAGCCAGGGGCTGGGGGGTGGTTAGCGACGAAGTCCGAGCTTCTCGGAGAGCGCGGCGTAGCGCGCTGCATCTTCACGCTTGAGGAATGTCAGCAGTCGACGTCGCTGACCGACGAGCTTCAAGAGCCCGCGGCGCGAGTGGTTGTCCTGCTTAAAGGTTTGCAGGTGCGCCGTCAGTCCCTGAATGCGCTCCGTCAGGAGTGCGATCTGAACGTCTGCGGACCCGGTGTCAGTACCGTGACGCCCGTTGTCAGCAACGATGCGTGCGGTCGTTTCTTGGTCTAGTGGCAAGTGGTGGTTCTCCTTACATCGGAGGTGCTCCAAGGGCACCCCTCATCTCTTCATCACATCTTGGATGTGCATAGGGTAGCAAATCTACGCCTGGAGGCTCCCCCCAAGCAGGGCGACCCGTATCGGACCCCCGTCGAAGCGGCGATCTGCCTCATCTGGCCGCAGGAGGGTGATGGCCGACCCGTCTGCATCGATACGCACCGTAGTCAGCCGCCCAACCAGCGGGAGACGCCCCTCTGGGCGCCCAGCAACCCCAACGCGAGCCCGATAGGCCCCTGGGGGCGGCATGGCGGCCCCGTGTGGCTGCAGTCGCACCTGATCCCCGTGCAGGGTGCCAACAAGGGCATACGGTCGGCCGAGGAGGCGCGCCGCCCCGGTGAGATCCCCGTCAGCGATGGCCTCCCTGATACGGGTACTCCGGATGGGGGCTCCCCCAGCGGTTGCCTCAGCGACTGGGTGAACCTGCAGCCCATGGGCGGCACCCCAGGCGCGAACGTTGGGTAGCGTCCCCTGTCGGCCCTGGCCGAAGGCTGATTCTGGGGAGAGGACGATCCCCTTCGCTGCGGTCACTGCAACGAGTCGCCCGATGAACTCCTCCCAGGGGGTGTCCCGCATCTCTGGGGTGAATGGCAGGTCGCACCAGAGATCGACACCCGCCCCCGCCATGCGGAGCTCGAGCTCCCCTGCATCGAGGAGTTGAAGGGGGGTTGCACCCCGAATCAGTTGATCGGGATGTGGGGTGAAACCGATATGTACGCGCTGGAGCCCCGCTGCTCGGGCAAGTCGCTCAGCAGCGGCGAGGAGGCGCGCATGACCGCGGTGTAGGCCGTCGAACACCCCGAGGGTGAGCACAGATCCGGCAACACCCTCCCCCTGTGCAATCGCCAGTGTTAGCTCGTCCCATCCGACAGCTCGCTTCACAGGCGCTGCCCCGCCAACGCGTTTGCTTCAATGAACACGCGCTCAGGTTGTGCGCCAAATGCCGTACGCCGCCCAAGCGCCGCGATGGCACCGTGAACGTGGAGCCTGAGCGGGCTCCCTTCGGTTGCCTGCTGGCCAGCACTGTCGAGCATGCCAACAGGCAGCGCAATGCCGTCTCGCAGCAGGGCTGCACCGTTCTCACCAACCTCCGTTGCGGCGATGTGATCGAGCCCGGCATCAAGCGGCAGCAGTAGGTTGCGTAGCTCTCCTGCCAGTGCAGCGGCGGCGATCTGCTCCATGGTGTGCGCCTCGCCCACTGCAAAGACACCCGAACCCACTCGACGCAGCGCGACCAGGTGTGCCCCACTCCCTGCGTCGCGACCAAGGTCACGCGCGATGGCGCGGATGTAGGTGCCGGAGCTCACGTCGAGCCTGGCATGCATCAGTGGCTCTTCCGCGTGCGAAGCATCCCAGCCGAGCACCTCAAACCGCTTGATCTCAATTGGGCGCGGGGCTAATTCGACGACCTCACCTGCACGCGCACGCTCATACGCCCGCACCCCGTCTGTGCGCTTTGCAGAGTGAGATGGCGGCACCTGCTCTAAGGCGCCCCGATAACGCGGCAGGAGAGCTTCGATCTCTTCTTGGGATGGGGGTGCGCCAGGGGTTCCGATCCGCTCGCCATCGAGATCATCGGTCGTGGTCGCCCCGCCGAACGAGAAGGTCGCCTCGTAGCGCTTCTCGCCGCCCAAATGCAAACTTGCCATCCGAGTCGCACGGCCAAGTACGAGCACCAAGAGACCGGTGGCAAACGGGTCGAGTGTGCCACCGTGGCCGATGCGTGGCTGCCCCGCCATCCGGCGGATCTTCGCGACAATGTCGTGGCTGGTTGGTCCGTTCGGCTTATCAACGAGAAGGACCCCGTCGATGCCAGGCGTGCTCGGCCGTCGCCGCGCCATTCGCTCAGCCCGCTACGTTGGACGCGCGAAGCTCCGTCACGCGCCCCAGAACCAGGGTGACGGCTTCGGCCAAGGGTCGCTCAATGGTGGCGCCAGCGGCGCGCGCATGCCCGCCACCCCCGAATGCACCAACGATCGCGGTGGCATCAGGGCCCTCCCCCTTCGTTCGCACCGAGATGCGCGCGGCGGATGGGCCATCCTCTTTGAAGAAGATCGCAACATCAGCCTCCGACACATGCGCGAGAGAATCGACAATCCCCTCGCTCATCTCCAGCGTTGCCCCAACTTCGGTGAGATCAGACAGCGTCATCGTTGCAAACACCGTGCGACCAGCGTCTGAGGTGCTCAAGCTGGCAAGAACCCGGGCGTGCAGCTGCACCTGCGCGAGTGGCTTCGAGCGATAGATCTTTCGGGAGATCTCGCTGATCGGTGCGCCAGCGGCAAGTAGGAGCCCGCCGACCTCTAGGGTTCGCGCGGTCGTGTTGCCATGCTGGAAGGTCGCGGTGTCCATGATCACGCCCGCGGCAAGTGTCGTAGCGATCTCCCCCTGGCCTGCAGAGAGATCCGCTTCGAGCGCCAGGGCGATAAGGCTGACCATCTCGCAGGTTGCTGCGGCGCGAGCATCCACCCAGGCGAGTGGCCAGGTTGTTTCGTTGGAGACATGGTGGTCAATCAAGACGCGTGGCGTAGAGGCTGGCAGGGCAATGATCAGCTCGCCGATACGGCCGGCGCGCTTCGGGTCGGCGCAATCTACGAGCACGATGGCATCTGGTTGCCAGGTAGGCGCCTCCAGAACAACCTCAGCGATCGTTGGGATCACGTCGTAAACGGCCGGTGGAGCGTCGGAACTAACGACGGCTACCTCGGCACCAAACTGTCCGAGAATCGCCTTAAGCCCAAGTGCCGCTCCGAGAGCATCGGCATCCGGTCGTTCATGCGGCACAATCCACAGGCGCTTGGCATCACGAAGCGCCTCCAGCACGTTTGCAGGAACAGCAGCGCGGGCCGCAGGTCGGAGTGCATCAGCACGCTCGAGGTATTCGACTGCGTGAACGGTTCCCTGCTCGGTCATCCGTTGTTCCTGCGGCTCTTCTCCTCAACCCCGGAGCGTGTAGGTGCCGGTAGCGGCGAGAGCGACTCTGGTGGCAGGCCGCCATCGGTGATGCTTCCAAGCAGCTGCTGAATGCGTGCGCCACGATCGCCCGCTTCATCGAGCTCGAAATGCAGATCGGGTACGCGCCGAATCCGCAGGCCTTTACCGATCACGGTGCGAAGGTGCGAAGCGGCGCTCTTCAGTGCCGCAAGTGATGCAACACGCTGCTCTTCACTGCCGATCGTGCTAACAAACACTTTGGCGTGACGCAGGTCAGGC
>CANKMK010000073.1 GCA_947483025.1 Chloroflexota bacterium
CCGGGTTATGCGCGGGTAATCACCACAGGAGTTCGGCGGACTGCACCATATCGCTCGGCGGCACTGCCGCGGTTGATCGCTAGGGCGAGTCGCCCGGCCGAGTCGATGTAGCAGAGGGGTTGCGATTCAGGCACATCCCCGAATCGGTTCGCCCAGACGGTCGTCAGCTGCTTATCGCCCACGCTGATCTTCAGCGGATCCCCAGAGGTCAGGGCGCCGATCGACGCCTCAATTGCCTGGCGATCGCCCGTCAGCACCAGCGTGCCGAAGCCATCCACGATGCGAACCGAGGTGTTCAGGACACCCGCGCCGATTTCGATCGGGAGCTTGGTCGCTGGGACCAGGTCGCTCGGGGAGATCGGCGTGCCGAGGTCGCCGAATGGGACCCCCGCGGCAAGATGCGCGGCCACTGGGGCAAAGAGGTCGCGGCCATGGAAGGTGTGTGAGCGGCTCGAGCCCCACCAGCGCTCGTCGTCAAGGATCACCGCCGCCACCGCGCCGCCAAGCGCCGCTGCGGCCGGGAGCAGGAGTCCGTTGTCTGGGCCAATCAACGCATCACCACGTCCGCAGCGAATGGCGATTGGTCGCCGTTGCGTGCCAACGCCCGGATCAACCACCGCCACGTGTGCACCGATCGGCAGGTGCACGAGCGACTCGACGAGCGCCTCGGCCCCCGCCTCAACGTCATACGGAGGAATGGCGTGGGTGAGGTCGAGGGTTCGCGCCTCAGGCGCAATGCCGAGCACCACGCCCGAGAGGACCCCAGCAGAGGGGTCGCGCAGGCCGAAGTCGGTCATGAAGGTGACCAGTCGCGGTTGCGCGTGCAGTGGACCAAGCGGATCAAAGCTCATGCCCAGCAGCGTAGCGGAGCAGATTCAATGATGTGCTGGGATCAACCCCAGCGGGCAAGCTCCGCTTCGAGATTGAGTGGTTGCACGACGGCGTGTTCGGCGTACTCACCCCACGACGCGGCTGGCACCTGCCACATGATTTCGAACTCGTTGCCATCCGGGTCAGCGCCATAGAGGCTCTTGCTGACTCCGTGATCACTCGCACCAGAGAGGGCACCGAGTTCGCCCAGCACCTGTGCTGCGGCGGCAAGGTCACGAATCGTTGGCACCTCCCACGCCAGGTGGTAGAGGCCCGTCCCACCGCGTGGTGGTCGTGGCGCCTCTGGCCCAACCTCAAAGAGGCCAAGGTCGTGATGGTTCGTCGTTGTGGCCGAGCGCATGAAGATGGCCTTCCCGCCGAACTCTTCGCTCACCTCAACAAAGCCGAACGCCCGCGTGTAAAACGCGGCGGCGGCCTTGGCGCTGCGAACGAAGAGAACGGCGTGGTTTAGGCGCGAGATACTGAAGGAGCTCACGCACTGAACTCCTTGGCAACCGTGCGCTGCACCGCGAGGTACGTCGTGAAGTGCATCACGGCATAGATCAGGGCGATCCCCTCCTTGAATGAAATCAATAGCTCGTTTGTCGGATCAATTGGCGATACCGGAATCACTCCCAGAGCCAAGCCGAGCGGTGAACCGAGCGACATTAGCAAGACGAGGAGTGCGGCGCGATCCCATAGGAACCGGCGCCATTTACTGAGAAAGATCCGAGCCACAATCCCAGCCGCAGCGACACCGCCGGCAGATGCAAACGCAACGCCAACAACTGTCGGTACGGATTCGGCGAGTGGCGGAACAACGCCCGCTACGGCCGCAACGATCCAAATAGCGAGGTTCACAACTGCGGCGAGAGCTGCGCCGCGAACAATCGCCGCGCGCATTAGAAGCCGAGCTCCTCAGCAACGATCACCACGTCGATGCGACCTGGCATCTCGCCGTGAAGGATGAGCGTCTTGTTGATCGCGCTGTGCACGCCGTAAGCGGCCTGTGCGCGTGTATCTTCAAGTGGCAAGGTGTAGGTGGCGATGCGCTCGGTTGCCTCCGCGAGATCACTCACGATCTTCTGTGCACCAACCACGAAGACCACGTGACCTGCGCCGTAGGCGTACGAGGGGAGTTGTGAGCCAGTTGCAGACGCCATGACCAGCTCACCACTCTCGGTGACTGCATGGACGCTTCCCACGGCAAATGCCGGAGCAGAGCCGATCGCGCGCATCTCAGCGCTCTGGGTGTTGCGATCAAGCGCATACATCTTGTCGCGCAGGCTCTTGTACGGAGCGGCGTTCAGCGCCTCGGTGAGGCCTACGGTGTCAAGCGTTGCCGAGGTGAAGGTGAAGACCTCCGAGCCGGCAGGAATCAGCGCGAGCACTGCATCCTTGGCGGCGGCGCCGTTGGCAACGACCTTCGCGGAGAAACCGTGCTTGTTGAGCGCCGCAACGGCGCGATCGATCTTGGCGCTATCGGCCACCTGCTTGAATCGTGCTGCTGACATCGTGTGCCTCCTTCAACTCAACTCCCGTGCGAACGCTCAGGTAGTTGCAGACGCAACCATACCCCTTGACCGAAATGATTGCAAGTGCAACTATTGCAAGCAATGGCAACAACAGGCAAACCCGTCAGCGCCGAAATCGAAGCACTCTCTGCAGTGCTTGGTACCGACGCATCCAAGCTCCTTGATCCGACGGTCGCCCGCGCCTGGATCGCGCTTCTCACGGCCTATGGCCGCGTGACGCGCGCCCTCTCCTCCGAACTGATGGATTCTTCAGGCATGAGCCTCGCCGACTTTGATGTGCTGGCGCAGCTCGTTCGATCTGAGGAGTACCGGCTGCGCATGAGCGAACTTGCCGAAGCGGTCTTGATTTCAAAGAGCGGGCTGACACGTCGCATTGACCGACTCGCCGTTAATGGCTGGGTGACGCGACGCCGCTGCACCGAAGATGGGCGCGTCCACTGGGCGACCCTGACGCCACTCGGTGTGCGCACCTTCAAGGCCGTTGCACCGGCACACCTCGCCGCAGTCGCTGAACGTTTCGGCGGCGCACTCACCGCCAGCGATATGGAGCGCCTCACGAAAGATCTACTGAAGATTGCAGCGAAGAACGCGGAGCCGATCAACTCGTAACGCGCTCGGGCTAGTTCCCTGCGAGTAGTGGCAGCGCTAGCCGCCGTGCACCATCAACAAAGATCCCAATCGCAAATCCCGCGAACATCAGCGCGGAGATTAGTGCGACTGCGCGAATGGTGCGCGGTCCAGTAAAGCGTCGCGTTGCGCCAACCACGCCTGCGAGCACAACAGAGTGCAGCACCGCAGCCGTTGCGAATCCAGAGATGAACGGGATAAATCCAGCAATGCTCGTTGCTTGCGAGGCGACGACGCTACCGCCAACCGTGGCGGTCCACAAGATCAAGGTTGGAGAGCTGAGGGCAACGCCGAGGCCGAGTCCAACGGCACGCAGTCCGTTGGCGCGACGGAGTGGTGATGAGTCATCAATCGAACCGCCGCGGACTGCATCACGCAGTGCAGCAGCGGCGAACCAGCAGAGGATGGCGCTCCCGCCGAGCCAGAGCACCCAGGCCGCCGGTGGCCACTGAAGTAAGGCGCTGACACCAAGGGCCCCAGCGCAGGCCCAGATCACATCGCCGATGCAGGAGCCGAGGCCGATGAGTAGGGCGGGCCAGGCGCCGCGATCGATTGCGGTGCGCACGATCATGACGTTGACGACACCGAGTTCAATGTTGATGGAGAAGGCGAGGGCGGCGCCGAGGAGGAAGATCTCCACTCCTACTCGTTCCCCGACTCCACGACGCTCGTTGGTGTGTTGTGCGGATTGCTATGAGCGGCGGGGATCACGCCGAGCTTTCCAGCCTGGTAATCCTCGAAGGCTTGCACCACCTCGTCACGAGTGTTCATGACGAAAGGCCCAAGCCAGGCGACTGGTTCCTTGATTGGGAGTCCGCCAAGGATCAGCACGTCGAGGGCTGGCGTGCGCTGGTCCTGATGCTCCGATGCCTTGACGACGATGCGGTCACCCGCGCCGTAGACGGCGAGCTGACCCGCCTGAATACCGACGCGCTCGGCACCAACCGCGCCGCGACCCGAGAGTGCGTAGACGAGCGCATTGAAGTCGGGTCGCCACGGCAGGTCGAGTTCCGCGCCAGGCTGCAACGTGGCGTGCACCAGAGCGATCGGCGTTTGCGTGGAGCCCGGTCCGCTGTGGCCGCCAACATCACCAGCAATCAAGCGCAGGAGGGTGCCGCCATCGGGAGAGGCGAGGAGC
>CANKMK010000074.1 GCA_947483025.1 Chloroflexota bacterium
ACCGTCCATCTCGACGAGGATCTGGTTCAGCGTCTGCTCGCGCTCATCGTGCGAACCGCCGAGCCCGGCGCCGCGCTGGCGACCGACCGCGTCAATCTCGTCGATGAAGACGATGCACGGTGAGTTGCGCTTCGCCTGGTCAAACAGATCGCGAACGCGCGAAGCACCAACGCCAACGAACATCTCCACGAATTCAGATCCAGAGATGCTGAAGAACGGAACACCGGCCTCACCGGCAACGGCGCGAGCGAGGAGGGTCTTTCCTGTGCCAGGCGAACCGATCAAGAGCACGCCCTTTGGAATCTTGGCGCCGAGTGCCTCAAAGCGCTCAGGGAACTTCAGGAACTCGACAACCTCTTCCAGCTCGACCTTGGCCTCCTCGACGCCAGCGACGTCGGCAAAGGTGACAGGCGTCTTGTTGGCAATGAACATCTTCGCCTTACTCTTGCCGAAGCTCATCGCCTGGTTGTTCTGCCCCTGCGCGCTGCGCATCATGAAGACGAACAGTCCACCAATCAGCAGAACTGGCAGAAGGGCGCTGATCAGCAGGCTCAAGAGCTGGCCGGAGTCGTCGGGCTTCTTTGCGCCGAACGTCACGCTGTCCGGGTTGCGGCCGCCAGCAGTGGCTGCGGCGCGGACATCGTTGTAGACATCGGTCAGCTGCGTGGGGACCTGCACCTCATAGGTCTCTGGTGGGGTGCCAGTCTTGGTGACCGTAAGGATCTGCTCCTGCTGCACAACGGTGGCGACGCTGCCACCGCGGACTTCGGCCAAGAATGCCGAGTAGTCCTTCGTTGCGGCTGGAACGGGGGTGAGGAGGACGCTGCCAAGCAGCACCACGGTGCCCAGGAGCAGGATCAGCATGACTGCACCGTTTCGCAGAGCCTTCGGAATCATCAGGTTCCCTCCGTTCTCCGTCTTCCCCAAAGGTGCATGGTAGCGAGGGCAGGAATCGAACCTGCTACCAAGGGCTTATGAATCCCCTGCTCTACCGGTGAGCTACCCCGCCGTGCCTCTGCATAGGATACCGAACGGGGCTCCCGCACGCACTCTGAGGCTAGGGCCCGCTACGGAGCCGATCCGCTAGGCTCCGAGGATGTTGCGAATCCTTACCCTCTGCCACGGCAACATCTGCCGCTCCCCTCTCGCTGAGGTACTCATCGAGGCGGCAATCAACGCCGACCCGCTCCTCGTCGGTCGCGTCGCGGTCTCGAGTGCCGGCACCTCGAGCGAACATGCCGGCGAGGGGATGCACGCGAACAGCGCTGCCATCTTGGGTGCGCGCGGCCTACGAACCGCCCACCGAGCGCGCCCCTTCACCCCAGCCATGGCAACCACCCTTGATCTGGTGCTCGCCGCCGATCAGGCAAACCTTCGTAACGGGCGCGACATCATTCGCATGGCCGATATGCAACCAGAGATTCGCCTACTTAGGGATTTCGATCCAACAGCCGTTGGTCGCGATCTTGACGATCCGTGGGGGTATCCGTCAGCCGAATACGAACGTACCGCTGCAGAGATTGCGGCGGCGATCCCTGGCTTGCTCGCGGAGCTCCGCGACCGGGTCTAGGTCTACTTGAACGAGAGGATCGCGTCGACGAGGACGCGATCGAATGCATCGGCATCCACGCCAACAGCCACATCCACGTCCGGGGTACGTCCGCGCTGCTTCAGGCGATCGCCATACCAGTCGGTAATCGTACGGCCGCGTGCAAGGTCCCCAAGTTCAACATCAACTGCGGCATGGACCAGCGCAAGAAGGTTCGGCACCGCAAGGTGCGCAACCGCAACCGCATCGTGCACGGCGGAGGCCGGCCAGTCGTAGCGGTCCTTATGGAAGATGGCGTAGAAGCGCAGCAGGTCGGCGAAGATCTTTGCCGGCAGCGTCCCCGCAGCATCAAGCCGCTTCATCGCCGCTTCGCCGGTGAGGGCACGGTGCGTTGCGTCGAGGCAGACCATCGTGATCGGAATCCCTGCAGCGAAGACGATCGCCGCAGCATCAGGATCGACATACGAGTTGAACTCCGCCGATGCGGTCACGTTCCCCTCGGCGATTGCGCCGCCCATCCAGCAGATGTGGGCAATCTTTGCCTTCAGCTCGGGGTGATCTCGGAGCAAGATGGCAATGTTCGTGAGTGGGCCAAGCGGCACGAGTGTCACCGGCTCGCTCGACTCGCGCAGCAGTGTCGCAATCAGGTCAACGGCGCCCGCAGCGTGCTCGATGCCAGTTGGCTCTGGGAGCTCTGCCCCATCGAGCCCTGAGTCACCGTGCACGTATGGCGCGACCCAGAGTGGCCGCACGAGTGGTACATCGGCACCAGCGGCAACTCGAACGTCATTTGCACCAAGCAAGGCCAAGGTGCGGCGCAGGTTCTCGTAGGTCTTTGGCAGTGAGGCGTTGCCCGCAACGGCGGTCACGCCCAGCACCTTCAGTTCCGGGCGGGCAAACGCAACGGCAAGCGCCATCGCATCGTCGTGGCCCGGGTCGCAGTCGATGATGATCGGCAGCGGCTTCGCCACGGTGCCGAGCGGCGCGCGGCGTGGCGACGGCGGGAATGGAGTGGAGAGCGGAAGCGGATTCGGCTTCAGCTCGCTCATGGGAGTTTCGAGTAGATGTCGACCATTTCGTCGGCGAATCGCTTGCTATCGATCGTGAGCCCTACGTCGCAATTTGGCTCCAGCTTGTCGCGCTTGAGACGGTATGGATTCGCATCACCGATCGTGCGGCCGCGGGCTGGCCCCTGTGTTGCATCGACAACAACGTGGTAGCGCGCCACACCAACAAGATCTGGAATGGCGAAGTGCAGCACGGCCACGGCATCGTGAATCGCCATCTTCTCGCCCTGGCCCCACGCGGCGGAGCGATCAAAGGAGAACTTCAGCAACTCAGCTGCAATCTTGGCCGACGCTCCTGGCAGCGCCTTTAAGCGGTCGAGGATGCTGCGATCAAGAGTCGCATGGTGCGTTACATCAAGGCCAATCATGGTGATCGGCAGGCCGCTGTTGAAGACGATCTCTGCCGCGGTTGGGTCGGCATAGATGTTGAACTCGGCCGACGCAGAGGAGTTCCCCTCCCCTACGGATCCGCCCATCAGGCAGATGTGCGAGATCTTCGGCGCGAGATGGGGGTACGAACGAATGAGGAGGGCGATGTTCGTGAGCGGCCCAACCGGCGCAATCGCAACCGGCTCAGGTGATGCCTCCAAGAGGCGGGCCATCAGCGCAACGGCACCCTCTGGCTCAGCGATGCGCGGAGCCTTCGGCAGCTTCGTGTTGCCGAGGCCACCCTCACCATGCACCTCAGTGGCGCGCTCGAGCGGTCCAGCCAGTGGGCCGACCGCACCTTCAGCAACAGGCACGCCGTCTGCGCCGTACAGGTGAAGGAGTCGCAGTGCGTTTTCGGTGCAGTGGTGCACATCGGCATTACCGCCAACGCTGGTCACCGCAAGCAGGTTGATCTCTGGTCGCACCACCGCGCAGGCAATCGCCAGCGCGTCATCGAGCCCTGGGTCGCTATCGATGATGAGTGGCAGCGGCTTGGCAACGGTGCCAAACGGTGCTGTTCGCGGCGTCAGTGTCGCGTGATGAAACGTTGGCCAGCCAAGCACCGACGGGTTGCTCACCGGTCTAGCGCCCTATCCCTGGTCGTACGGACGGCCAGCCGAAGCCGGGGCGCGCACGCGACCGATGAGACCAGCCACCACGATGATCGTGACGATGTATGGCATCGAGAGCAAGATCTGCGGTGGCAGCGATACGCCGAGCCCCGACAAGAGCGTCGTTGCCGCGCTCGTCATACCGAAGATCAGTGCCGCTCCAAATGCGTAGATTGGATTCCATGCACCAAAGATCACGGCGGCAAGCGCAATGAAGCCCTTGCCGGCGCTGGTGTTAACGCCGAAGCCACCCGTTCCGCTGAGCGCGATGTAGCTACCGGCAAAGCCTGCAAGTAGGCCAGCGACCAACATTGCGCGGTAGCGCAACTTGATGACGTCGATCCCCACCGTCCCTGCAGCGTTCGGCTGCTCACCTGACGCTCGTAGACGCAGTCCCCAACGGGTGCGGTAGATCATGTAGGTGAAGAAGAGCACGAGTCCCACAGCGATGTAGA